>JAMPCZ010000001.1:0-43578 GCA_023665935.1 Muribaculaceae bacterium
AGCCCGGAATGACAATAAAGAGTCATTCTGAGGGCGAAGCCCGAAAGAATCCAGCCGATAGTTTAAAAAGCTGGATTGCTTCACATACGCTCGCAATGACGACTTTGTTGCAAGATTATTTAATCCCCGCCCCTTGCGGGAGGGGAAGTAAAGGGGTGGGGGTCAATTTTGGACACCTAGATAATGTTCCATTCGAAATCCCTCTAGCTAAAGCCGCCTTCACTCTCGCAGAAGTATTAATCACCCTGGGCATAATTGGTATCGTTGCGGCGATGACTATTCCGAGTTTAATGGCTAGTTATCAAAAAAATCAAACGGTTGTTAGGTTAAAAAAATCTTTCGCAGATTTACAAAATATTGTAAAAATGTCAGAGGCAGAAAATGATGATATGTCAGGTTGGAATTTTCCTTCTGGATATAATAATATTTCTGAGTGTGAAACATTTGTGAAAACTTATTATTTGCCTTATGTGCGTGGTGCAAGATATTTAGATTCAACGCAAAAAGCTATGCGAACCTATGAAATTAAAAACCTTAATGGCAGAATAGTAGGCTATCCTGCTTGTGGTGTTGAATTATCGGATGGTAGATTTTTCTCATTCTTTTTAAATACAGGTGGCAAATATATATGGCTTTTCATGGATATTAATGGATTTCAAGGTCCAAATCGGGTTGGACGTGATATTTTTATTTTGGAAGCGTATAATTTTCCCGCTCAAAGTGTGTATTCAATAAAGTTTTGGGGGAATTATTCAAATACTATTGAGCATTTACAAAATAGTGGTGCTGAATTGACAGATAATAATAACGCATCAGGTTATGGCTGCTCAAAAAATAATAAAAACGGACATTACGCAGGATGGTACTGTGGTGAAATTATTAGGCGTAACGGGTGGAAGATTCCAAAAGATTATCCGTGGTAGCTATGGTAAATGTTGAACAAGCGGCGGCAGGCGAAAATCGCCTGCCGCCGTCTTGATATAAGTTTTTAAACCCTTATGCGTTAATGTTTAGTTTATTTCCTGAGTTAAGTTTTTTTAGGATTTCAGCTTGATTTTTGAGTATGGTTTCTTGGTTTGTCATTATTTTATCAAGCATAAGGTTGTTGCGTGCTGTGATTTGTACCGCAACAGCTCCCGGAGTTTTTAATAGATCTGTCCACAAAATTGGAGTTTCGTTTCGAACCCCTTTCATTCTTGAGTATGCGTCAGCTTGTGAAATTGAATTAATCATGTTTATACTACCTCCTTCACTAAGTATAAAACGTGTAGAAATAAAATTTTGTTAGTGTGTAAATTTATGTTGCGTCCCAAATTTTGTACGAGCCTAAGTATCTGAAAAACGATGTATTCGGGCGAATTTCGTTTATGGCTTTCAGGAGGTTTGACCCCTGAATGTGTCCATCGAAGCTTACGATAAAGATATATTCGTCATCTTCATATTTTGAAGCACGTGATGAAATATATGACAAATTAATCTCATTTTCTAAAAAAATTTTGAGGATTTTTAATAATGCACCGGGTGTGTGGTTTGTTCGGAAAGCCACGGTTGTACGGTCTTTTTCTGTTGGTGTAGTTTCAATATCGCCGATTAAAATGTATTTTGTTCTGTTGTTTTTATCATCGTGGATATTTTCTTTTAGTATGTTTAATCTGTAATTTTCTGCGATTTTTTTGTTTCCGATAGCGGAGTAGGTAAGATTATGATTTGCCAAATCCATCGCAGCTTCGTTTATTGTTGCAGTTTCCAGTACGTTAAGATTGTACGGCATTTCTTTGTTGATAAATTCCTGGCATTTTGAGAGAAGTCTTGGTGTTGCGATTATTCCTGTTATGCTGTAGAATTCGGTTGTTTTTGACAGCAGGCAGTATTCAATCGGCAGAGTTATTTCTGCAAGGATTCTTATGTTTGGGTTTTGCGAGCTTATTATACAGTCCAATGATTCGCGGATTGTTCCGTCAAGTGTGTTCTCAACCGGCAAAACTCCCAAAGTGTCAGGGTTTTGCGCCACATAATCCACAATCTGTTTAATTGTTTTCATTGGTGTGGATTGGCATTGCAGTTTGTATTTTTCGCAAAATTTATCTTTTGCCATTTCAGAAAACGAGCATTTAGGTTCCAAAAAAACGATATTTTTGATGCTTTCAAAATTAGTCATTTACTTAACTCCATATTTCAATTAGAATTATAGCAGAAAGTTTAGAAAATGTCATTCTGAACTAATTTCAGAATCTTTTATTTATATAGTGATAATAAACGAGGATTAAATGAGCAAAATTAAATTTGGAACAGACGGTTGGAGAGCTGTTGTCGGAAAAGATTTTAATGAAGAGAATGTAGCTGTTGTTACAAATGCTATCGGGAAGTATGTATTTGACAATTACGGAATTTATAAAACCCTAATTATCGGTTATGACCCGCGAAATATGGCGAAAGAGTTTTCTTTGCAATGCGCCGAAATATTGAAGGAAAAAGGGTTCAAAGTTCTGTATAGCAGTAAAGTTATTCCGACACCTATTTTGGCGTTTAATGCTAAACATTTGGATGCGTGTGCAATTATGTTTACAGCTTCACACAATCCGCCTGAGTATTTAGGGATTAAGTTTATTCCTGATTATGCCGGACCTGCAACGAGTGAAATTACAGATGCAATTGTTGAAAATTTTGGGCAAAGTACAAGAGCTTGTGCTACAGGCAAGCTTATTTATACGGATTTTTCCGATGCGTATTTTAAACATATTAAGTCATTGATAGATTTTTCTAAGATTAAAGATATGGGTAAAAAAATTATTTTTGACGGCTTGTACGCTGCAAGTATCGGTTATTTTGATAAGCTTTTATCTGATAACGGGATTGAGTATGACAGCATTCATATGTATCATGATGTGAATTTCGGCGGAGGTATGCCTGAGCCGAAACCGAAATATATGTCTGAAATGATTGATTATGTGAAATCTCATAAAGATTATGTCGGGTTTGCAAATGACGGAGATTCTGACAGGTTTGGGGTAATTAACGAAAACGGAGAATATGTTACGCCGAATGAAATTATCGCAATTTTATTAATGCATTTGAAGAAAAATAAAAAGTATGCCGGTTCACTTGTCAAGACTGTTGGCGGCAGTTTAATGCTTGATATTGTTGCTAAAAAGCTTGGTATTGAGCTGGTGGAAACTCCTGTCGGGTTCAAACATGTCGGCGAGGCTATGAGAAAATATAATCCGATTATCGCAGGTGAAGAATCGGGCGGTTTGAGTATTCAAAATCATATCCCGGAAAAAGACGGCATTCTTGCGAATCTTTTGGTTTTGGAAGCTATGGCATATGAAGGAAAACCTTTGGTGCAGCTGCAAAAAGAACTGCATGATTTTGTCGGCTGTATGTTTATAAATACCAGGGTAGATAAAAAACTTGAAACAGTAGATGAGATAAAGCCTGTTTTGGATAAATTTTCCGCGCTAGAAGAAGCTGCAGGTCAAAAAATTGTTAGTAAAGATTTTAAAGATGGTGTTAAGTTGTATTTGGAAGACGGGGCTTCATGGATTTTGGTTCGCCCGTCAGGAACAGAGCCATTATTAAGAATTTATATCGAAAGTGATTCTCAGAAAAAAATTGATTCAATCAAATCTTTTGTCGGTTAAATTGAATTAGCAAAAAATTTTTTTACGGGTTTTACTGCTTATGTACAAAAACTTAGAAAGGATTAAAACAATGGAAATTAGAAACAATTATGCTGCTTATACATATAAACCTGCTTTTGGTGCGTTTATCAAACCGAAGGCTGAAGATATGGCAGCGTTCAGATCTTTTATCACATCCGAAGGAAAAGTCCCTTTTGAGATTGCGAAAAAAGGTTTGGCTCGGGTTGTGGCAAGACACGCCGATGACAAACATTTTAATCTTAGATTTGTAGCTCCTGATAATGTTACTGCAGAAGTGATATCTGATGCTGCCAAAGATATGCGTGATGGCGGAAAATTATTGAAAAGTGCGGCTGAAGAAACTCCTATTCAAAAATTAAGAAGTCGTTACACTAAGAAAAAACTCGATGAAGCTGATAATTTGTCAATTTTAGGTAAGATTGCATTTGTTTTAAAGGCTCATGCTGCTTTGCTTAGAGCTAAAGCCCAAGTTATGCTTCATCCTGAATCTCGTTTGCCAAAAATTTTAAGAGCCGCATCTGAAAATGTTTCAAGATGGGAAACTGAAGTTGAAAGTGCAGTTGAAGCTGAACGAGCTGCTGAAATTGCAAGAGTTAAAAAAATGGCTCAAGATGGAAAACAATTAAAGAAGCTTGATTCAATTTTTGGCAATCAATCAGATGGCGTAAAAGATATTGAAAAATAACTCGTAACAAAACTAAACAAACATGGGAAATCACGGTTGACACTGTGTTTTGTTTATCCTAAGATAAATATGCTTGAAGTATAGTAGCCGAAATTATATAGCGAAAACTTTGAGTGGTAATGCTTTTAAAGCGTTGCCGAAGTAGTACATAGAAAAAAGAAAAAGGAATGCAAATGGCAAACAGCACTAAGAAAAACAGAGTCAGAGTTTGTTTGAAAGCTTATGATCACAAACTAATTGATGTATCTGCTGACAAAATCGTAGAAACAGCAAAAAGAACAGACGCTAAAGTAGCCGGTCCTATTCCTTTACCTACAAAAAGACGTATTTATTGTGTATTGCGTTCACCACACGTTGATAAAAAATCTCGTGAACATTTTGAGATTAGAACTCATAAACGCATTATCGATATTTACGAACCAACTCAACAAACAATGGAAGAGTTGCGTAGATTAGATTTACCGGCAGGTGTTGATATCGAAGCAAAAAGTTGCTAAGATTCCTGTCAATGAAAATTGAATAAGCATTATGCATATATAATGTGATCTACTACCCGTTTCTCGATTATTTTGTCAATGTATGAATGTTCGGGTCAAGCGGCGGGAGGTGAAAGTCCTCCAATGAGGTAAAAGGACAGCAAGCAAAAGTAGCGCTCGCAAGAGAAAGATGCAACCGGTGTAAAACAATGGGACGAAGGTCTTTTGAGTGATTGCAATGGTTGTACGGAAAGGTAAAAATTATGACACTAGGTGTAATAGGTAAAAAAGTTGGAATGACTCAAATCTTTGACGAACAAGGTTTGGCTATCCCTGTAACTGTTATCAAAGTTGATGAAACTGTTGTAACCCAGGTTAAAACTGTAGAAACTGACGGTTATAACGCAATTCAAGTTGGTACTGTTGCAGCTAAAGAAAAACACTTGACAAAAGCTCAAATTGGTCATTTTAAGAAAAACAGCTTATCAAACTACAGACATCTTCAAGAATTCAGAGTTGAAAATCCTGAAGATTACAAAGTAGGCGACAAAGTTGAACTTTCAGTATTGGAAAATGTTGAAAAAGTTGACGTAACAGGTAAATCAATAGGTAAAGGTTTCCAAGGTACAGTTAAAAGACATAACTTTGGCAGAGGACCTATGGCTCACGGTTCTAAAAACCACAGAGAACCTGGTTCAATCGGTGCAGGTACAACTCCTTCTCGTGTTATCAAAGGTAAAAGAATGGCTGGTAACATGGGTAACGAAAGAGTTACTATTACTAAACTAAAATTAGTTAAAGTTGATTCAGCTAACGGATTGGTTTTAGTAAAAGGTTCAGTACCTGGATGCGAAGGCAGATTGGTAACAATCGTTCCAACAAGAACCAAATGGAATTAGGCTAGATAGCCGGTGTGTAGTGCCGGTGTCGGTTCGTAGTTAGCGAAACGGACAAAGCACGAAACATTATGTGACCGCCGTTGTGAATGAAGTGAAAACGGAATGAACGATAAAATCTTTGATTTATCAGGCGGATGAGTTAAATAAACAGAAAAGTTTTAAAAATCCCGAGTTGCCAAATAAAACGGATTTATCCGAAAGGGGTAACAGGCAGTAATAAATATAAAGGAAAAATAAAAATGTCAAAAGAAATATTAAGTACAAATGGCGAAAAATTAGGCGAAATTACATTAGAAAAAAGTGTTTTTGGTGTTGAACCTAATTTACATGTAATGCACTTAGCATTGAGAAGACAATTAAATAACGCTCGTCAAGGTAATGCTTGCACAAAAACAAGAGCAGAAGTTGCAGGCGGTGGAAGAAAACCTTGGAAACAAAAAGGTACAGGACGTGCAAGAGCTGGTTCTCTTCGTTCACCTTTATTTGCAGGCGGTGGCGTAATCTTTGGACCAAAACCAAGAAGCTACTCTTTCAATATGCCGCAAAAAGCAAGACAATTAGCTTTAAAATCTGCTTTGTCAGCTCGCGAAGCTCAATTGGTTGTTGTTAAAGATTTCTCAACAATTTCTGAACCAAAAACAAAATTGATGGTTAGTGCATTGAAATCATTGAATGTCAGCGGAAAAGTTTTAATCATTGCTAATCCAAAAGCTGAAGAAAATAAAAACTTGGAATTATCTGCAAGAAATATTCCTAGTGTAAAACTTTTATTGCCGACTAACTTAAACGTGAAAGATTTATTGGAAGCTGATTTTGTTGTTATGACTGAATCCGCTGTAAATGAAATTACAGAAAGGTTACAATAATGAGTAAAGAAACAGAAAGATTATATGACATAATTAAAAAGTCATTAATTACAGAAAAATCAGTGGCAGCAACAGAAAATGCACAATATACTTTCGAAGTAAAAAAAGATGCAACTAAAATTGAAATTGCTAAAGCTGTAGAATTAGCTTTTCCTGGAAGAAAAGTTAAGAAAGTAAGAACAGTTTATATGCCATCTCACGAAAAAAGAATGGGATATAAATTCGGTAGGACTGATTCCAGTAAGAAAGCCATCGTAACTATCGAAGGCGAACCTATTGAATTTATCGGGGTGTAGCGAATTTTGCGTAAGGCGGAATATCGCTGACACAAACTCCATCGGGGCGAACAGGCATATGTCCCAACAAAGTTATACAAAGCCAATTTAAAGGAGAAAATTAGAAATGGCAATTAGAAAAATTAATCCAACCTCACCTGGACAAAGAGGTATGACAAAAAGTGATTACCAAGAAATCACTACATCAACTCCTGAAAAATCATTGTTAAAATCATTGAAAAAAACAGCAGGAAGAAATAATACAGGTAGAATTACATGTCGTCACAAAGGCGGCGGTGTAAAAAGAGCATACCGTGTAATTGATTTCAAAAGAGATAAATTCGGCGTACCGGCAACTGTTAAAACTATCGAATACGATCCGAACAGAAATGTAAGAATTTCATTATGTTTCTATGCTGACGGTGAAAAAAGATATATCTTAACACCGGAAGGTTTGAACGTAGGAGATGTAATTGTTTCAGGTCCTGAAGCTCCGGTTCAGACTGGTAACGCTCTACCATTAGAATTAATCCCTCTAGGTTCAATTGTTCACAATATCGAATTGAATCCTGGAAGAGGCGGTGTAATGGTTAGATCTGCCGGAAACAGTGCTCAGGTAATGGCTAAAGAAGGTAACTATGTTACAATCAAACTTCCTTCAGGCGAAATGAGAATGGTAAGAAAAGAATGTATGGCTACCATCGGTACACTTGGTAATTCAGAATTCAAAAACTTATCAATCGGTAAAGCCGGTAGAAAACGTTATATGGGTATCAGACCAACTGTACGTGGTGTTACAATGAACCCTTGCGATCACCCTCACGGTGGTGGTGAAGGTAAAACCGGTCCTGGCGGACACCCTAAAACACCTTGGGGTAAACCTGCTCTTGGTTACAAGACCCGTAAAAAAGGTAAAGCGTCTGATAAATTAATCGTTAGAAGACGTAAAAAATAGCAAATAATTTAATTCAGGGGCTTTTAAGCCAATATGATTAAAAGCCCTTTTTAAACAAACAACAAATTAAAAAAGGAGAAATAAATGGCACGTTCATTAAAAAAAGGTGCATATGTAGAAGAAGCTCTACAAAAGAAAATCGAAAAAATGAATGCTAACTCTGACAAAAAAGTTATCAAAACTTGGTCAAGAGCATCAATGATTGTACCTGATATGTTAGGTCATACTATTGCTGTTCACAACGGTAAAACTCACGTACCTGTTTATGTAACAGAACAAATGGTAGGACACAAATTGGGTGAGTTCGCACCTACAAGATTATTCAAAGGTCACGCTGGTGCAGATAAAGCAAAAAGAGGTTAGTACAAATAATCCAAAGTGATAATTTATATTAAATAAAGGATAAAAAAATGGAAGCAAAAGCAAAACAAACAGACATAAAAATGACAGCAAGAAAACTTCGCAGAGTAATCAACGAAGTTAGAGGAAAAGCTGTTACAGAAGCTCAAGATATGTTACGTTTTATGCCTTATTTTGCAGCAAGAGTTGTAGAAAAGAACTTGAAAGCTGCTGTTGCAAACGCTCGTGAGCAATATGGAGTAGCTCCTGAATCATTAAAGATTTCACAAATCTTTGCTGATGAAAGTGTTACATATAAACGTGCAAGAACAAGAGCTCAAGGTCGTATGTATTCAAGAATGAAACGTACATCACACCTTACATTAGTAGTTAGTGATACAACAAAATAGGAAATAATAAAATGGGACAAAAAACACATCCAACCGGATTTAGAGTAGGAATCATCCGTAACTGGGCAAGCACTTGGTATGCAAAATGGAAAGATTACGGTGTATGCGTAAAAGAAGATGATTCAATCAGAAAATTCGTTAAGAAAAAATTATATGCAGCTGGTGTATCAAGAATTTTGATAGACAGAAAAGCTCAAAATACAACAATCACAGTTGTAACAGCTAAACCAGGTATCGTTGTTGGTCGTGGCGGTCAAGGTATTGATGAACTTCGTCAAGAAGTTGCAAAATTCATTGGCAAACCTGTTATCATCAACGTTGTAGAAGTTGCAAGAATTGATGCTGATGCTCAACTAGTTGCTGAAAATATTGCTCAACAATTAGAAAAACGTATCGCGTTCCGTCGTGCAATGAAACAAGCAATGCAAAGAACAATGAGATCAGGCGTTCAAGGTATCAAAGTTATGGTATCAGGACGTTTGGGCGGTGCTGAAATTGCTCGTTCTGAATGGGCTAAGGAAGGAAGAATTCCTCTTCAAACATTAAGAGCAGATGTTGATTTCGGTTTTGCAGAAGCTGATACAATTATGGGTAAAATCGGTGTTAAAGTTTGGATTTTCAAAGGCAACTTGATGCCTGGCGAAATGGCAGACCAAAACATTAAGACAAAAAGCGGCAAAGACAGTTCTGAAAGATCAGGAAGACGTCCAAGACGCGCAAGAAATGTTGAAACAACATCTCAAAATCAGTAAGGTATAAAAATAATAGGAGCAAAATATAATGTTACAGCCTAAAAAGACTAAATACCGCAAAATGATGAAAGGCAGAATGAAAGGTACTGAAACTAGAGGTACAAAACTTGAATTCGGTCAATACGCTCTTCAAGCAGTTGAGCCGGGTTGGATTACCAGCCGACAAATTGAGGCAGCACGTCGTGCTATGACTCGTGAAATCAAACGTGGCGGTAACGTTTGGATAAAAATCTTCCCTGATAAACCGATTACTGCTAAACCTGCAGAAACTCGTATGGGTTCAGGTAAAGGTAATGTGGAATACTGGGTTGCAGTTGTTAAACCTAACAGATTATTATTTGAACTTGACTATTTCGATAGAAACACTGCAGTGCACGCATTAGAATTGGCTGCACAAAAGTTACCTATCAAAGTTAAGATAGTTGAACAACCAAGAGAACAAGCATAACAATAACCTTGCCTTAACAAGAAGTATTCTTCAGGTCGGATAAGGCAGGACAATATAAAGGAAAATAAAAAATGAAATTAAGTGAAATGCGTGAAAAATCAGTAGATGAGTTACAAACAGCAGTTGAAGATTGGAAAAAACAATTACTTGAATCAAGATTGCAATTATCAACTCATAAATTAGAAAATACAGCAAGTATTTCTAAAACTAAAAAACTCATCGCTCAAGCAAAAACAATAATAACAGAAAAAGGGGTACAAAATGCCTAAGAAAGAAAAACAAGGACTAGTAGTTAGTAACAAAATGGATAAAACTGTAGTTGTTAAAGTTGCTGATTATGAACCACATCCAAAATACAAAAAGATTATGGAATCTAATAAAAACTATAAAGCTCACGATGCTGAAAATGTCTGCAATGAAGGCGATGTAGTAAGAATCGTTGAAAACAGACCAATTTCAGGCGGAAAACGCTGGGTCGTAGCTGAAGTAGTTGAAAAAGCACGTTAATACTTGACGAGCCTTCAGGCGAGTTTAGTAGGAACGAGTCCTGAACCGGTTTCAGGACCCTTAAAGAAAAGCAGCATTACCAAAGAGTAATGAGAGGCGAATGTAGTAGAAGATACTAAAAGGAAAGAAAAATGATACAACAAGAAACAAGACTAGAAGTAGCAGATAACACAGGTGCAAAACAATTGTTATGTATCCGTGTTATGGGTAGCTCAAATAAAAAATTTGCAGCAGTCGGCGATGAAATCGTTGCTTCTGTAAAAGATGCGACTCCAAATATGGCTGTGAAAAAAGGTGAAGTTGTCAGAGCTGTTGTAGTAAGAACTAAAGCAGATATCAAACGTAATGACGGTTCTGTTATCAGATTTGATGAAAATGCTGCAGTTATTATTAACAAAGACGGCAACCCTAGAGGAACTCGTGTTTTCGGACCTGTAGCTCGTGAATTGAGAGATAAAGGTTATATGAAAATAGTTTCTCTTGCACCGGAAGTAATCTAATATACACAAACCATGTAATAGACTCTATAATGTTAATGGAGTCAGTCCATGTAAGGAAACCAGGAGAAAAAAATGACAAACAAAGATAAAAAAAGCTTACACGTAAAAACTAGCGACAGAGTCGTAGTTATTGCTGGTAAGGACAAAGGAAAAATCGGTAACGTAAAAAAAGTTGACCTTGAAAAAGGAAGAGTAATTGTTGAAGGTGCCAATATGGTTACTAAAGCTCAAAAACCTCAACCTGCAGCAGGAATCCAAGGCGGACTTATCAAATTGGAAGCTCCGATTGATTCATCAAATGTGATGATTGTTTGCCCGGCTTGTGAAAAGGCAACAAGAGTTGAAATGAAAGTTATCGATGGTAAAAAAGTTCGCGTTTGTAAAAAATGCGGTGAACAACTAGATGCTTAATGTGTAGCTCCTCAATTGAGGACACGACATTAATACCAATAGTAAAGGAAAAGAAAAATGACAGTAACAAAAAACTTAAAAACTAAATATCAAGAAGATGTTGTACCGGCTTTGAAAGAAAAGTTCGGATACAAAAATGATC
The DNA here is from genome assembly GCA_023665935.1 of Muribaculaceae bacterium. Lineage (GTDB taxonomy): Bacteria > Cyanobacteriota > Vampirovibrionia > Gastranaerophilales > Gastranaerophilaceae > Zag111. The sequence goes on from JAMPCZ010000001.1 coordinate 11,328, forward strand.
ACCAAGTACCAAAACTTGTAAAAGTTGTTTTGAACATGGGTGTTGGTGAAGCTTCTCACAATTCAAAAATTGCTGAAGCTATTGAAGCTCAATTAACAAAAATTGCCGGTCAAAAAGCAGTTGTTACCAAAGCTAAAAAATCAATCGCTTCATACAAATTGAGAGAAGGTATGCCGGTAGGTGCAATGGCTACATTGCGCGGCGAAAGAATGTATGATTTCTTACAAAAACTTATTTGTGTTGTTCTTCCAAGAATCCGTGACTTCCGCGGTATCAGTGCAAAAAGTTTCGATGGTCGTGGAAACTATACATTAGGCTTGAAAGAACAAGCTTTATTCCCTGAAATCACTTATGAAGAAGTTGATTTGGTTAAGGGTATGAACGTGTCTGTAATTACAACAGCTGAAACTGATGAAGAAGCTCGCGAATTACTAAGACTTTTGGGAATGCCTTTCAAAGGGTTGAAATAGTTAAAATCTTCGGCTTGTGTCATTCTGAGCGATAGCGAAGAATCCCGCACAAAGCCCCAGGATGACAAATAGACGTAAGTAATAAAGAACATAAAAGGAGAAATTCATGGCTAAGAAAGCGATGATTAACAAAGAACTTAGACGAGAAAAACTTGCTGCAGCAGGTAAATACCCTGTAGTAAGACTTCACAACAGATGTTCTATTTGTGGAAGACCTCACGGGTTCCACAGAGATTTCGGTTTGTGCAGAATCTGTTTAAGAAAAATGGCTCACCAAGGTTTATTGCCTGGTGTTACAAAAGCAAGCTGGTAGGAAATGTCTTAGCGTAGCGGGTTAAATACCTGAGTTTATGTAATGACGTTGATTACTAAAATGCAATAATGACTGAAAAGAAAAAGAGCGTGAAAACGCTCTTTTTCTGTCTGTGTCTACCCTCCCTATCCGGGGAGGGGATTTTCAAAGCTATCTCATTCCGTTTTTATATTTGTTTTTTAAGCGATTTTTTCAAATTTTTGACCGCAATTATTCATACATTTTTCAAAATGTGCATCTTCTGAATCAGGAATATCATAAATTACATTACAAGGTGCGGTTTTGTTTTCGTTATAAACACCACTAAAGAATTTATCGAATTTTGTAGAAATTTGCTCGTAATTGTTCACCTGGTTCAACCACATTCCGAGCATTAAATCTCTGTCAATGCAGGCTTCACCACTTGGCATATTTTGGTTTGCATTAACCTTGTATTTACCTGAAAATACCGGAGTTGTTGAATTGATTGCTGAGATATTCATAAATTAATAATCCTTTCTGTTTTACTGATTCTTGCTTTTAACTAATGTGTATAAACAGAATATTTTGCTACTTCATTTGTAACATTTTTACAAAAATTAATTTGCATTCAATTATGTTCATGTGATAATAATTATACAGTTCCAAACTGCCGAAACACGCCAGGGGCGGAAATAAAGATGAATATCGCTAAAATCCGCGTGAGGCAACAGTTAATTCGGTAAGTGGTGTAATAGTTAATCAAGGATACTGCCTTATAACTGTGAGGTAAGTCCGGAGGAATTAGAATGTCAATGACAGATCCTATAGCAGATATGCTAACAAGAATCAGAAACGCTAACATGGTTAAGCACGAATCAGTTGAAGTACCTGCTTCAAAACTAAAAGTTCAATTAGCTAAAGTTTTGAAAGAAGAAGGTTATATTGCTGATTACGAAGTGAAAGAATCAGGAAAATTCAAAGTGATTTCTATCACATTGAAGTATGATGAAAGCGGAAAATCTGTAATCACAAAATTACAAAGAGTTTCAAAACCTGGTTTGAGAAGCTACTCAAAATCTAAAAACTTACAAAAAGTTTTAGGTGGTATGGGGGTAGCTATCGTTTCAACTCCGAAAGGCTTGTTGACTGACAGAAAAGCAAGAAAAGAAAACGTTGGCGGCGAAGTTCTTTGCTACGTTTACTAATCTGCTAAGCCGATGTGAAGTGTTTGCGATGAGCGGAACGAGCAGGGTACGAAACATTATGTGACCGCCGTTGTGACTGAAGTGAAAACGGAAGGAACGAACAAATCTTTGATTTGACAGGCGGGAAAAGTAAGCGAAGCCGGTGTGAAATACCGGTATGGTTCAAACATAATTGGTAGAAAAGTTTGAAATAAGTACACAATATACCACAAGGAGAATTTAAAAATGTCAAGAATTGGTAAAAAACCTATAGAAATTCCTCAAGGTGTTGAGGTTAAAATTGAAGGACAAGTTGTTACAGCTAAAGGACCTTTAGGTACAGAAGTTGTAAATGTTCGTCCTGAAATTGCAGTAAAAATTGAAGATAATCAAATCGTATTATCTAAAGTTGGAACTTCTCGTGAAACTGACGCTTTGTTCGGTTTATCAAGAACATTGGTTGCTAACGCTGTTACAGGTGTTAAAGACGGTTTCATCAAGAAGCTTGAAATCAACGGTGTAGGTTACAGAGCACAAATGCAAGGTAATACTTTGAATATGGCTTTGGGCTACTCTCACCCTGTTGATATCGTTCCGCCTGAAGGTATTACAATTACTGTTGAAGCTAACACAAAAATCACTGTTAAAGGTTCTAACAAACAAACAGTTGGTGATGTTGCAGCTTTAATCAGATCAAAACGTAAGCCTGAAGTATACAAAGGTAAAGGTGTTAAATACGAAGGCGAATACATCAGACGTAAAGCTGGTAAAGCTGGTAAGAAATAAGATAGCTGTTTGCGAGCGTAGCGAGCATTACAGGTATTATGTCTTGAATTTGATTCAAGATATAGTATCCAAAATTTTTAAGATTCTGAATCGAGTTCAGAATGACAAAAATTTTGGATTGTACAATTTAAAGCCCATATAAACCCTCAAGCTGGTTACTTGAGAAGGTTTGGGTAAAACGAAAGGATAAAATAAAATGATTAAACAACAAACAAGAAAACCATTAGTTCAAAAAAGACACAGATCAATCAGAGTTAAATTGGCTGGTACTGCTGAATTCCCAAGATTAGCTGTATACAGAAGTACAAAACACATTTATGCTCAATTGATTGATGATGATAATCATGTAACATTGGCTTCAGCATCATCTAACGACAAAGACTTAAGAGAAAAATTAGCTCACGGTGGTAACATCGAAGCTGCTAAGGTTGTTGGTGAAGCTATTGCTCAAAAAGCTAAAAAAGCCGGTGTTGAATGTGTTGTATTTGACAGAGGCGGATTCTTATATCACGGTAGAGTTGCAGCATTAGCTGATGCTGCTAGAGAAGCCGGTTTGATGTTCTAAGAATTTGTTTCAATATTTAAAGACGACCAAAATTTCCAAGTTCTAAATAACGGAGTTTTGGTCGTTTTTTACTTGTCAAAGGATGAAAAATATTGTACTATAATATTGAATTTGGAATTAAGAATGATGAATAAAAGATGTGAAATAATCAGTTTGGGAACGAACTGTTTGGTTAGAAATATTTTAACCCGTCACGGGATAAAACCTTCAAAAGCTCAAGGAGAGTTATCCTGTCCGTTTGATTTGGTTTTGCATCCGATTTCAGTTATTGTTAACGCGATTGAAAACGATTTTGCGGATTATCTTGACGGATTTTACTATGATGTGGCAAAACGGCGTAATATTTTTGATTTCTTTCGTAAGGATTCTTGCTGGAGAAAAACTGATGGTACGGAATTTGCTCATGATAAGGATTTTAAGTCAGGTGATTTGGAAAAGTTAAAGGATAGAATAGGCAGGCGTGTTGCGAATTTCAGGGAAATTATCGGTTCAGATTCCAAGCTTTTGTTTGTCATAAATATTCGTGATGCCGAAAGTCGTTCATATATAAATAAACTTTATGATATTTTGAAAGTTAAGTGCAAATCCAAGAAATTTGTCCTTGCGGTATTGGATTTTAATGGGATTTCAAACAGTAATTTCTATCCTCAGGTTAAGGTTTTGAATTTGCCGATGCCTTGTGATGATTATCATAAAATTTGGTTTAAAAGGTCATTTTACCTGCGCACAGAACTTGGTGCATATACAGAAAAATGTGTTGCGGAATTTATCCAAAATATTATTGATACGGAGTTTTAAAAGATTTTCACGTAATAATTCTAATGTATCGTGCTAGACTTGTTTCAGCATCTATTATCATATTTTTATTTACTTAAATAATTTTTCAGGCTTTCCAGTGCGCGGTTGGCAAGAAGTTCGCCTTTGAGTTTTTTGTTTTTCCGTTCTTTTTTAGGAAGTTCTACAGGCGGAACTATTCCCCAGTTTGAGTTTATCGGTTGGAAATTGTCGTGTTCCGGATTTGTGATATAGTGGGTTAAAGCTCCTAACATTGTACCAAGCGGTAATTCTAAAAGCGGTTCGTTTGTTAATAATTTTGCCATGTTTATTCCCGCCAAAAGACCTGAAGCAATTGATTCTGTGTATCCTTCGGTTCCTGTGATTTGACCTGCAAAGAATAAATCCTCTCTTTCTCGTGTTTGAAGTGTCGGATTAAGCAGGGTCGGAGAATTGATAAATGTGTTTCTGTGCATAACTCCATATCTTACGATATTTACATTTTCAAGTCCGGGAATTGATTGGAGTAATTCTTTTTGAGCACCCCATTTAAGGTTTGTTTGGAATCCGACAAGATTAAATAATGTTTTAGCAGAATTATCCTGTCTGAGTTGTACAACTGCGTAATTTTTTTCTCCTGTGCGTTTGTCGATTAGCCCGACCGGCTTCATTGGTCCGAAACGCAGCGTATCAACCCCGCGGGAGGCAAGAACTTCTATCGGCAGACAGCTTTCAAAGAATTTAGCACCTTTTTCAAAGTCGTGCTGCTCAATTCGCGGCGCATTAATCAAAATATCATAAAATTTTTCGTATTGTTCCTTATTCATAGGACAGTTGATATACGAGGCTTCACCTTTGTCATAGCGGCTTGCCCAAAACGCTGTGTCAAAATCTATACTGTCTTTTTCTACAATTGGTGCGATGGCATCAAAAAAATGCAGGTATTCGCTTTTTGTAAATTCTTTTATTGCATCTGTAAATTTTGAGCTTGTCAGAGGTCCTGAAGCGATGATTGTCGGAGTATTTGGGATTTGAGTGACTTCTTCTCTGATTAAATTTATGTTTGGATTATTTTCGATTTTTGCGGTTACGGTTTGGGTGAATTTATGGCGGTCGATTGCAAGTGCGTTCCCCGCAGGAACCTGGCATTCTTTGGCGATTTCGATTAATTCTCCGCCTAATAATTCCATCTCGTGCTTTAATAATCCGCTACCGTTTGTAATATCGTATGAACCAAGACTGTTTGAGCAGACAAACTCTGCACAGTCTTTTGTTGTGTGTGCGCCTGTTTCGACATTTGGACGCATTTCGTATAGGTTTACTTTAAATCCTCTTTTGGCTAATTGTAATGCGGCTTCTGAACCCGCTAAGCCTGCTCCGATAACATTTACTTCCATTCTTGAAGTTTAACTGATATATGTTTGGTTGTCAATTCTCAATTAAAAAGCTCCTTGAAGGTTTCAGGGAGCTTTTTTGATTAGCCTTTTGAAGATGCAGATACCGCAAGAACTTTTTTGCGTTTTTTCTTGGATTCGATAATACTTTCTTCGTTGAATCTGGACAATCTTCTGTCTTCTTTGTCACTGTCGCTTGTATAATCGCTGATATCTGCATTTGTTGAAACCGAAGCTGAGATACTGTTGATTTCTTGTGTTGCATTTTGAGTTTCATTTTCTCCTGCTCGGTTATCTTTTTGTGATCTTTGGATGGATTGTTTTGAATTTTTTAATTGAGATGAGCCATCGTTAACGGTTTCGGTTGTTTCAGCCTGAGAGGTTTTTGCTTGTTCGTGAATGACTAAGCCTGCGGTAGCTGCAGCAGTTGCAGTGCTGCCTCCGGAGATATCTTGAATACCTTTTGCGAGTTCAATGTTGCCTTTTACAATCAATGCTTCTCCGGCTGCAGTAGTCCAAGGTGCCATCAATAATGCTGTACCTTCAGCAATATTTTGGAAGCCTACAGCCATTTCAACACCACCGATTGCGGTTGTACCGATACCGATTGTTAATGTCTTTTGTGAAACATCAAGTTGGGAATCAAGTTTTTGGTCAAATTTATTTACTTCGTTTTTCAAATTTTTCGCATTGTTTTCGTTTTGGCTAATATTAGTGGTAGTTGTTTGAAGTGCTTTATCAAGGGCGGCACTTGCTTTTGTGCCTTCTGCCGTTGAATTATCAATTGTTGCACTAAGATTTTGGATTTCCATTTGGCTTGCAACCACTTGCTCTTCATTGCCTTCTTTGGAAGCTTGATTCAAGGTTATACTTGCTTCTTCTATTTGCAGTGCTGCTTGTGTTGTTTCTTGGATAATTCTTTTTTGAGCATTCTGAGCAACTTTTTGGGCTTTTTCATTTTGTTTTTCAAGGTTTTTGATTTTTGCAAGATTTGCCTTATATACATTTTCTTCATCTTTAATATCTGATTGGTTTCCTGACACATCGACGGTTGCCGCAATAGTTGTAGCTGCGGCTGCGATGGCTGGAGTAAAGCCAAACCCCATAGTGACAGAGTAGCCTTCGGATTTTGAAGATTGTGCTGTTTGGTCACCTGTTTGAGAATCATCTTCTTGATTATTTGTATCTTCTATTTGCTCGTTATTTTGTTCTTCTTCCGGCTTAGAGGTTTCATCTGTTGATTGGGTCGTTTCAGTGCCTTCTGCGCTTTCGGTTTCGTTTGAACCCTCGGCAGATGTTGTTTCGCCTGAAGCTTGAGCATTTTCTGCTGTAACATTGCTTTCTTTTTGTTCGTTAGTTAATTCGGTTGCTTCTTTAATATCAGATTTGTGTTCTTTTACAAGAGCTTGCGCGCCTTTTTCTGTTTGTTTTGCATCACTTTCTGTTTCATCGCCGTCGCGGCTCACTTCTCTTGCAATTGCACCTGTTGTTTCTGCGGCTATACCTGTAACCATTTCAACTATTGAAAGATTTATCAATGCAGTACCTGCTGCAATCAGGTTCATACCTGTAGCTACGGTTGGCGGGAATGGAGATAAAATCATTGGTGCGCCCATGTCGCATAACATTGTACCAATTGATTTGGTTATATGGCTTTTCATTACCGTACCGTTACCGACAAATTGGGTATCTTCGGCGACTTCTTTAGTGTTGTTGTTAATTTTTACAAGATCTTTTGAATTAGCTCGTAATAATTTTGCTAATTTACTGTTCTTTTTGTCTGATTGAAGTGTTTTTGTGACAGCTTTTTTAACGCCCTTATTTAAGTTTTCTTTGCTGTTATTTAGTGTTTCCAGTTCTGTGAGGGTGTTAGCTTTTTCTTCGTTTTGTTCTTCAGCTTCTTCCGGTTTTTGTACCGGTTCTGCTTGTTTTTCGTTGATGCTGTCCAATTTTTCAAGGAAAGCTTCTTCTTCTTGAGCTTTTTGTTCTTGTTTTTGCTCCAAAGTTGTTGTTTCTTTGTTTAAAGTTTTTATTTCTTTTTCAGAATTCTTCATCGCAGTTTTCAATTTCTTTTCATTATCTTCGGTCTTGTCTTTTTCTGTCTTAAGCTCGGTTAATGACTTAATAGTTATTGCGGTTGCTGCAATTGAATTTGCGAATGAGAAAATTTTAGCTATTGAATATTTATCTTTGTTTATAACTTTTTGTTCTGCATCTTGTGAATTTTCCGGGTTTTGTTCTTTTTCAAAATCATCACCCATTGTTTCTTTCGTTTCGTTCTCTGTCTTATCTGCAAGGTTTACGTAACCATTTGAAAATTCTACAATTTCTGCTGTTTCGCCATTGTTAATTGTGCTGTCAATGGTTTCTGTTGTTTGGTCAAGTTCTCTGACCATATCAATTGCGGTTTCTGCTACTTCATAACCGTGCATATTCTGAAATGAATTTGTCAAACTGTTGTTAATGAATCGTTCTTTTGATTCGTGCGGAAGCATGAAACTTACGAAGTTCATGGTCAGTTTACTCAGTTCTAAAGCTGCATCTGTTGTATCTTGACTGAGTTGTGTGTTTTCTTCGATTTTGTCATTCAGTGTATTAATTGAAGCTAAGAAGTTGTCTAAATCTGAATGTGTGTTTTGAACTTCTTTCATTTTTTTGCCGTCTGCGCCATTAATTTGCTTGCCAAGTTCGGTAAATCTTTTTTGTTCGCTTTCGGTTAATGAATTTGATTTACTTTTTTCCTTAAGAGCTTTCCATTCTTTTGTTAAGTCGGAAATCTCTTTCATTTCGTTTTCAAAAGTGCTTTCTTTTTCTTTTTTTATTTGATTGGCTTTTTCTGCATCTTTTTTATATTCTTCAAAAGCTTTTTCGCTTTCTTCTTTGGTGGTTTCAGCTTTTATTGCGTATTGTTTAACTCTTTTTTCAAGATTGTTTACACTGTTGTCTTGTTTTGAGAGTTCATCGTCTACAGAAGAGCTGTCTGAAACTATTATATAAGATGTAACATCGGATTGTTGTTGAGCGTGTGCCCAAAGCAAAACCTCCTGAGGGATTTCACATCCGTTGTTTTCCATTTCAATGATTTCTTCGTAGCTGAATCCTGCCCATTTTGAATCTATATCAGGATATCCTGAAAGTTTATTTTTGTTGACGGCAAGACTAGCTTCAGTCAATCCTTGAAGGTTCATTTGCTGAGCAAGTTTAATATAATATTCTGCATCTAATGTGTTGTTTTCATCAAAGTGTTTTAAAGCTTTTTTTGCCTTAGGGTTTTCTTTATTATACTGCTTGATTTTTTCGTTTTCAGATTTTACATATTCCTTGATGTTGGCTTTTATTTGTAATGCTTGTTTTAATAGCTTTTCATCGTATCTGTCCAGCAGCTTTTGCATTGCTTTTTCGTATTGTTCTTGAGCATATTTAGCCTGGTCTTCACTCAATCCTTTAATATCAGGCGGGTCAATAAGATTATAAGCCCCAACGTTATCTGTTTTTGGTGCCATTCTAAAGATATTTTGTTGACCGGAGATTCTTGTCATATTGCCCTTTATCCTTTATACACATGTGGTAACGGTTTTTTAGTCTTAAACTTTAGGTAAATACGCAAAAAACCGTGATTTTTTAATAAAACGTTACAAAATCAAAACTAAATATGTAGTAATGTTACAAAAAATATTATAAGTGTAGTAAATTACTTGAAAATTTTTCTCGGATTAAGTATAATAAGTACACTTGTTTTGAAATTGTTAAATATGTAAAAGTTTTGAAACATTACCCGAAGAAAATGGCAATTTATCAGATATTGTTGTTTTTTTTATTGTGTAGAAGTTTGTAAAATCAGTAGGGAATATGTCAGTAAAACCAATATCAGTTAGAATAGAGTCCAATAACAGTGCGAAAAAGCATAGTTTGAATAATGAAATCAAAAGAAAAGATGTATCTTTTGGCGGAACTAATTTTATTGTTGATTCTATGGATTTTATTGAAAAAGGCGGTTTTGTTGCGTCTTTCTGTATTCAAGATTTTATAGGTTTTATTGCTCCGCGTGTTGGTAAAGGTTTGGTTCGCGGCAGTAAGAAAAAAGATGAAAACGGTAACCCGTTGTTGGACGAAAACGGCAAGCAGGTTCGCGAGTACAACTGGGCATTGGCACGTAAAGAGCTGCTCCGTGAACTTATTACCGGTCCGAGTGCTTTTGTAATTCCTTGGGCTGCGCTTAAAGGTATCAATAAAGTTGCGTCGGGAAATAATGTTAAATTGAATTATATCGACGGTTTCAATGATGCATTTGCGGATTATGCAAAAACCAATATGGCTGCAATAAAAGCAGGTAACGCTCCGAAGACAGGCTTCTACAAAAATGTTTTAGAAAATGTTATTTCAGAGAGCATCAATGGTGTTTTACCTGCGGCTGAAAGAATGAGCAAGGAAGAAATTGCGGCTGAGGCTCAAAAATACGCTCAACGTTTGGTTGATGTGGAAAGTATTTCTGCTGATAAATCGTTAACCAAAAAGCAACGCTCAGCCAAAATTGCCGAACTTGGTGATTCTGTTGAAGACTTGTTCATGAAACTCAAGAAAAGCAAAGTCGGCGGTGCAGTCAATGAGCTTGGTGTTTCGTTCAAATCAACAAACGGTAAAATTCAAGGCGGAAGTATCGGAGAACTTATTGGTTCAATGAGTGATTATTTCTCTGATGCCGTACATAGTACAAAGAAAGCTCTTACAAACAATGCCGATGCAAATTTGGCAGATATCGTAAAATCCTTTACTCATAGAAGAATGGGTACTAGAGTTTTGACAAATCTTGGGTTGTTTGGTGCTGTTGCAGCGTTCTATACTCAAATTCCAAAACTTTATAACAAAGGTCTGAAGGAAGATCCGGCATTAAAAGGCACTGTTGTCGATCCATCAATGGTTACAGGTGAAACAAAAGAAGATAAGCCTGAAAAGAATGCCAAAAAGAGTCTTGCATTTACCGGCTTAGGCAGCGGATTAGAAAAATTAGGTAAAGGTGTATTCAATACAAAAGCTCTTAAAGGGGTGTCAGATGTATTTGAACTTAACGGTCCTGTAATTTCCGGCATGGCTATGCCTGTGTTGTTATACGGATTTTGTATTCCGCCAAGATTAGAGCATGCCCAATCTAAATATGATTATGGCGAAATCATCCTTCGTGATATGACAAGTTTCACTGCTTTATTATTTGGTGCAAAAGCTCTGTCAAGACTTTTCTCTGACGGTTTGACAAAATCTACAGGTTTGGGTCTTCATAGTAAAAATCTTCAAGGTTTAAATCCGTTCCAAAAAGTTTGGGCATATTTCAGCCCAAGCGGCAGCCACCACTCTATTCTTTCAAGTAAACAGCTTGATTCAAAATATACAAATCTGCAAGATTACAAAGGCGGCGTAGACGGATTTGTCGAATTTATAGAAAAAAGCGGCGGTAATATCAAGAAAGCTCTTTCTCGTGATAGCAAAGTAAGGGAATCTGTTGAAGCAATTTTGAAAGACTTTAACGGCAAAACTTATGCACAAGCAACTGTTGATGAAATCAAATCAGCATTGAGTGCGGCTAATAAAGCTGCTGCAGGTACTCATAGAGCTGAGTTGATGGAAAGTTTCTATAACATATTCAAAAAACCTACGAAGCTGCTGAAAGTTGCAAAAACATGTAACAGCGGATTCAACTTCCTGTCATCATTTGTACTTGTTCCGGGCTTGATTATCTCATTGACAAATGCTTGTGAACGTATGACAGCTAAAAGAACTGCAAAAGATTTTGAAGAAGCAAATGCTAAAAAGAAAATTGTAATGGAAAAATTCATTGCATCAAGAACTCCAACTATGGCAGGTTTCTTGGGTAATAAATAAGGTTTTTATATATAATTAAAATCGCAAATCGGAATTTCGTCATTCTGAACTTGATTCAGAATCTTGAAATTCCGATTTGCGATTATTTCATAAAAATTTTTAGCCTTCAACAGCTTCAATTAATGCGTTAATATCTGCAACCATAGCATCCGGGTCATATCCGTGAACCTTTGCTCCTGCTTCCAAATTTTCAAATCTTGCTGCGGCACAGCCTAAGCAGCCCAAACCATATCTGCGGAAAACTTCAACACTTTCAGGGTGTTTTTGTGCAATTTCTAAAATATTCATTTCTTTTGTAACTTTTTCTGCCATTTTCATATCTCCTGTTTGACTTCTACCTAAATTCCCTTAAATACATTATACATAAAAAAAGAAGGATATGTAGTTATGGAATTGTTAAAATTTTTTATTAAAGATGAAGTTCCGGCAGTTGGTTTGTCGAAGTTCAAGGTTAAAAAAGACAGTTATTCATATGAAAACCGTTTGAAAATCAATTTTAGTAAGCCTATTTTTAAACCGGATTATAGTAATAATTTTTTCTTATTGTAATATTTCGTAATAAATCCTCAAAAATTTAGCAATTTTTGACAGAACAAATCCTTTATAATAATATAAGGGAAAAATAGGATTAATTATGGCTGTTGAATTTGGGAAAAGTTTATTACCGTTTTTAGGTGTCACCGGCAAAGGTGTCGAAAAGGGAGCTTTTGCGCCTAAGGTACAGCCTTCTGCTCAGTTTAAAATAAAGGCTTATGCGGCTATTCCATATGAGAAATCTCCACAGTTAACCGACACGGTTCCAACAAAGGATAAGAGCGGTATGCCGTTGTTAGCAGGTTACGTAACTCCTGAAAAAGTTTGGACTGCATAATTATTTTAACTGAGAAAATCAAGCTTACCTCCTGATGATGAATTAGAAACATTCGGGTGGTAGAGGTTGTATTTTTGCAAACTTGAATTTGGGGTAAAATTTGCAAAAGGGTTATTTGATTCAGTCCGCTTGTTTTTTGTTTCAAAAAGTTTTACCGGCTGAACCGCGTATGTGTATTGTCGTTTTACGCTATCAATTGAATCAAACATAATTACTTCTCTCTTGTTTTAATAAAGTTTTTTAAGAAGTCATTATTTCAAGAGAGAGGAATTTTGTTACAATTTTAATATTTATTGATCACTTTCGTGATGTTCGTTGTCTTTCATCAGTTTTGCAAAATCAGACGGCTTAATACTTTGGACGAAATTTTTGAATTCTTCAGCTTCTTCTGCATCTTTTGCGCTGTCTGTTGATACCGAGCCGTTTGATAAGACGTTAGCTGTAACATAAATCGGAGCATCTACTCTGATTGCAATCGCTATTGCATCTGACGGTCTTGAATCTATTTCAATTTCGTTATTGTTGTTGTCATCAAGGAATATTGTTGCAAAATATGTTTCTTTTTCCACATCATTGATAACGACTTTAGAGATTTTGTATCCGGTTTTTTCAATAACACTAATTATCAAATCGTGAGTCATGGGACGAGTAACTGATAGATTCTCAATTTTTCTGATAATTGAACTGGCTTCAGCAGACCCAATCCAAATAGGCAACGCTCTTCTGTTTTCTTTATCGTGAAGAACAACGATAGGAGAACCCGTCCTTGTATCAAGTGCTATACCCATAACTTTCATTTCAATCATAAAATACCTCGCTTATGAAAGCATTATATCGTATAAAAATTTTTTTTAAAGGCTTTTCAAAATAAAAACTTTATGCTAGAATGAAAAATGTAACCGACCCGAGTTACGTAGCAGATGGAAAAGTGGCCGAGTGGCTTAAGGCGGCACCCTGCTAAGGTGTTGTATGGGGTTACCTGTACCGTGGGTTCAAATCCCACCTTTTCCGTTTTTTAGTATGCGGCATGTTAATTACAAAAATAATTCATAATATGTACTTTTTTGAGTGATTTGTTTGGTGTATTTTTTGAGGAATTTGGTCAGAAGTATTTTAAGCGTCGGTTGGGCATACTTGCCCAACAACACTAAGTTACAGACGGTCGGAAGTGGGTTGAGTATCTCTATTCTAAATTACTCATTTTACTTTTTTTCTACTCACTTAAAATTTTTTTCTAACAAACCACCTTATCTTTACTCAACAAGCCAATTTTATCACTGATTACCAAATGAGTAATTTGAGGATTTTAAAATTGTTGGGCAGGCATGCCCAACCGACGTACCAAAGATATTATTACTAAATGAACAAAATGTTTTTTATACCGTTATAATAATAGTAAAGGAAATTAGGTTATGAAAAAATTTTTATTAATATTGTCTTTGTTATTATTTGCAAATATGAGTTTTGCGACCACCAACTCTTACGATAGATATGGTAATAAAACAGGTTCATTTCGTTCAAATTCTTCCGGTCAGGTGACTCAATATGATAAATATGGCAACAAATCCGGGACTTTTCGCCAATCCTCAGGCGGCTACAGTGCATATGACAGGTACGGGAATAAAACAGGCAGTTACAGAACAGTTGGGAATACTACAACTCAGTATGACAAATATGGTTCAAAAGTCGGATCATTCAGGGCAAATTCTTCCGGGGTGACGACTTCTTACGATAAATACGGAAATAAAACTGGTTCGTTCAAAAAAGACTCCTCAGGCAGAATTACTGAATATGACAAATACGGAAATAAAGTTGGGACATACAGATAAATTTTAATTTTTATGGTATAAGAAAAGCGGAGAAATTTTCCCCGCAGTGAAACGATTAAGTTTTTAATTTTAAGAATTTTTTAAGTAAGCTTTTGTTTGAGTGCTTGACACATCAGGCGTTCTAGGGAGATATATTACTTCGCAGTAGTCTTTCAAGAAATCAAATTTACCATCCCAATCGTCACCCATAACAAAGATATCGGCTTGATATTTTTGAATATCGTTAATTTTCTGATTCCAGTCATTTTCAGGAATAACCAAGTCGACATAGCGGCAGGCTTCAAGAATCTTTTTTCGCTGCTCAAATGTGTAATAAGATTTTTTGTTTTTGACAGTATTGAACTCATCACTTGATAACGCGACAATCAAGTAATCCCCGAGTGCTTTTGCCCTTTTTAGTAAATTAATATGTCCGTAATGCAGGACATCATATGTTCCGTAAGTAATCACACGTTTCATTTTATTTGTACCTGTCTTTTAATTTTTGTGCTATTTCTGAAATTATTTTTATGTCCTCATCGGGAATCTTGTGATAAAGGTTATGAGAATGTTTAATGTTTTTCGGGTAAGCCATATAATCTCCATAGACTTCTGACAGATACTGTTCTTTTTTATTTGCACACCTGAAGGTCAGCCCTTCAAAATTAATATTTTGAAGTGGAAAAATTGTATCGTGTGAGAATGCCCATTTTTTCCATCTGTGTTCATAATCAAATCCCCAAATTAAATCTGATTCGTTGTTTGGAACCTCAGGTGAACCGTAGAGGAATTTTCTCCATTTCTTTTTGTCTTTTATAATATCTTCAGCTGAAAATGATTCATCATATTTAGACCTGATTACCGAATTACAATTTCTTGCGATTTTGGTTAACTCAAGTTGTTCTTCTTCATTCATAATATATCCGCTGTAGTCGTACGGAAAAATATCGACAAATAATTTATCTGATTTTTTGTGTCTGATTTTTATTATGAAATATGCGCCCATTCTTTGTTTTATCCCGAACGGGTTGTCAGGATAGAGCAGGTAATCTGCATATATATCCGGGTCAACAGTGTTGTTGTTAACTATATCGACTATTCGTTCATAATCCTGCCTCATCATAGCAACGTCAATATCATCATCCCAAGGAATGAATCCGTTATGGCGAACTGCGCCAAGTAACGAACCAAAATCCAGCCAATAATTGATATTATTTTGTTTGCAAATTTCATCCAGGCATTTTAACAGATACAAATTTGCCAGTTGTAAGTTTCTCATTTGTCCTGTTGCTGTAGGGTATAGAGAAATATCAATATTATTTTTCTTGTACTTGTTAAAAAGATTCCTGTTACGGACATATAATTCCGTTGCTTTTGTGAACTTTAAACCGAAAAAATTGTAGATTTTGTGTGTTCCCCAAAAGTTTGTTGTGGCAGAAACCGTAAGATATTTGGATTTTAATTTGATTTTAATCCCTAATATTGTTACAACTACGTGTTTTTTGGTTGCTGATTTTTCTACCAAAGAAATGCTGAAAATATTTTGTAAAAATTCTAACAAAATTTTTTGGTTCCAAGAATATTTACAAATATTTTGGAATTTTTGCCAGTTAATATAATCTCTAATTAAATTAATGTCGTAATTTTTATCCAGTAGGGTATAAAATTTTCTTAATTCATTATAAAAATCTTTTCTTACTTGAGTTTTATCTTTTTCTATTAAATCATACCAATATAATAATGACCTTATCAAGTATGAGAGAATTGTCTGCAGCTGCATTTTCTCTATTTGTCGTTCGTTTAGCATATCTACACATTGATATCTTACAGCAATTAAATCTCTCCACTGTTTGTTGTAAGCGAATGAAACGGAATTTTTGTGTATTCTGTAATAATATAATGGTTTTTGTATAATCGAAATTGTGTTAGCGTAAATTAAAGCCTTTATGTAGAACGGTACATCTTCCCCTAATTTACCTTGAGAATATTTGATATTATTTTCTGTTATGAATTTTTTAGAATATATTTGTGACCAAGTAAATGAACATTTAATATAATTTTTGAAATTGCAGAGTTTTAAATTTTCATCTTCAAAATTTTTTTTGAATGGTTTTAATCTCCAATCTGCAATTTCTAAAGTTTCATTTTCTTCAAAGTATTTAAAGAAATTGAACATTACAAAATCATTTTTATTTTTTTCGATTTGATTGTATGCAGTTTCGCATGCGTCTAATGTGTACCAATCATCCGGATCCAGGAACATTATATACTCACCCGAAGCTTTGGATATTCCTAAATTTCTAGCAATTCCAGGACCTTGATTATTTTGGTTGTAAATCTTCACTCTGCTGTCTTTTTTAGCATAATATTCAAGTATCGTTAAAGAGTTATCTGTAGAGCCATCATTAATACAAATTATTTCTATTTCTTGCAGTGTTTGATTTAGTACGCTATCCAGTGCTTGGCGTAAATATCTTTCCACGTTGTAAACGGGAAGGATTATACTAACTTTAATCATCTTAATTCCTTAAATAATGCTGTTTGATTTATCTAATTTTTGTTATATATACTATACAATAGTCAATATATCTTATAGTATAATGATTGTCAAGCGGATAAAATATTTTTATGGTTAACAGTAGACTCAGACAGCTTGGCTTGAATATTAAATTTGCTCGCATTAGAAAAGGAATGTCACAAGAAACATTGGCGGAACTTTGTGAAACCTCCAGAACAACTATAAGCATGATTGAAACAGCAAGGCAAAATCCCACAATATTGAAAGTTATAGATATTGCAGCAGCTTTAGATATAAAGGTAGAAGAAGTTATTAAATCCGTTTGAGGATTTTGGTATAGGAAGTTAACAAAAAGCGACAAAGATTTTAAGATGACGAGCAGAGTCTTTGTGGTATAAATTCCTGTATTAAATTGTGTTATTCAATTTACTTAAATTAACTCCGCCTGTGGATTTGTACAAACTTATTGTTGAAATCAGTGAATTAATTTTGTTGGAAACTTCTTCTTTTTCTGTCAGTAAATAGGCTTCTTTTGCATATAGTACGTCAAGATTTGCTGATGCTCCGATTTTGTTTTTGTCTTTTGCAAGAGCGTAAATTTTTGATTGCGTATTGAGTCGATTTTTGCTTTCGTTATAATTTTCGACAGCGGTTTTGTATACCAAAACCCCGGTGTTAACCTCTTTTATTCCTTCCAGGATAGTTTTTTGAAAATCGTTTGCGGCTTCTTCGTATTGGTATTTTTTCAGCTTTAAATAAGCGAGTTTTCTTCCGCCGGAGAACAAATCCATTGACGGCAGAATTCCTGCGTTAAAAAATTGCGAAGGTGAATTAAATAGGTTTCCGAGATGGTAAGCATTCAACCCTATTTGTCCCACGATAGTAAATTTTGGCAAAAATTCTCTTTTTGCAACTTGTACATCGAATCCGATTTTTCTAATATTTGCTTCTTCCTGTTTAAAATCAGGACGATTTTCGACAATTGATGAATCGTATTCTGTCGGAATGTCTGTAAGCATTGTTACCTGTTCGTATTTATTGCGCTTGATTTCATCTTCATAGTTTACAAGATAAACTTTCAGGATTTCTTCAAGGACATCTTTTGTAAGTTTATGTTTATTTTGTTCTTCTTTGAGAGAAGTCAAAAGTTTTTCTTCTGCTAAAAGCTGAGTTATCCCGCATAGACCGATTTTATATTTATCAGAAGTCATTGAAGTAATCTGTTCTTGGGTCTTTACAAGTTCGTTTTGTATATCAAGAAGTTTATCGGCTTTAATCAGATTGAAATAATCCGCTGCAAAATCCGAGGTTAGCGAAATATATGTTGCTCTTTGTGCTTGTTTTATAATTTCAAGCTGTTGTTTTACGCTCTTTGTTTTCAGCCGGTTACTTCCCCATATATTAACTTCGTATCCCATTGTAATTGGCAGGAGGTAATTGTATTGTGAATAACTCGGGATTTTCATTGAGCCGAATTGTTTTCTTGGTGCTCTTAAATCTCTGTTTAAATCCCCCGAAAATCCGACAAATGGTAGTTCGCTTGCAAACTGCATCTTAACCAGTTTTTCATTTTCTTTAATTTTTAATGCTGCATTTTTTATATCGTAGTTATTTTGATAAACCGTTAAAATATTATCGGTTAAATTTGTATCATTAAAATTTTCCCACCACTCTATGTTTAAATATTTTGTGTGGTCTGTTGTATTATTTTGCGGGGTTTTTGTCATTGCGGGAAGGCTTGATATTGCTATCAACAGGGTTAGTATAAAAATTTTTTTCATAATCACTTGTCCTAAAAATATTTGTTGTGCTATAATTATATCACAATAAAATTTTATATTAAAAATAAAGAAAGTAAATATGTTAAAAGATATTATTCAAGATAGAATCGGCTCAATGATTTTTACAACAGGTGTATTGATTAGAGGTTTGTCATCGCAGACTTATACCGAAAAAGAATTCGGAATCACACCGGAGCAATATCTTATATTACTTTTAATTATTGAAAATGAAGGTATACACCAAAGACAGATTTGTGAAATTACTCTGAAAGACAGGGCAAATGTTGCAAGAATTGTTGATATTTTGCTTGAAAAAGGGTTGATAGAAAAAACTGTTGATTCAAACGGAAGAAGAATATTTAAGATTTTTGCAACGGATAAAGGAAAAGCTTTAACAGAAAAAATATTGCCTACTGATATTGAATTAAGACAAATAATTACAAATAATATCAGCGCAGAAGAGCTTGAAATTACAAAAAAAACTCTTGAAAAGATAAATTTGAATGTGAGAGATAAAGTTAAATTACAGATTTAAAAAAAGGAGAAACCCCGTGGAAGAAAAAACAGCCGAAAAAATAAAAGTAAAAGATAACAGACACATATATGAGAAAAAACGTGTTATAGTACCTGCTGTAACCGCGTTTATAATTTTGGTTTTAGGACTTATTGTTTCAGTAAATTCTATTTTTTATAAATCGACTGATGATGCGTTTGTTGAAGGTCACATTGTTACTGTTGCTCCAAGAGTATCAGGTCCTGTTGTAAAACTGAATATAGAAGATAACCAAGAGGTTAAGCAAGGTGATTTATTGCTTGAGATTGACTCAAAGGATTATGAGGCAAAATTGAAACAATCAAGAGCTAAGCTTGAGGAAGCTCGTGCTGCATTAGTTAGTGCAGGTAATCAGGTTGAAAAAACTTTTTCGGAGCTGGATTTTTCAAAGAACGATTATGAAAGATATTCTCAAATGTATAATAAAGGCATTGCTTCAACTCAAGATTATGACTCTTCAAAGACAAAGTTAACAACTGCGCAGTCAGAAAATAAATCAGCGCAGGCAAAGTATGATGAATTGAAGGCTTCAGTCAAAAAATTGGAAGCTGAAGTTGAAGAGGATGAACTAAATCTTTCTTATACTAAAATTTATGCGGTACAGGACGGTAAAATAACTCATCGTACTGTAGAATTGGGTAATTATGTTCAGACAGCTCAGCCGTTATTTGCTATTGCGAAAGACGATGTATGGGTTGTGGCAAATTTCAAGGAAACACAGGTTGCAAATATGAAAAAAGGTCAACCGGTTGTGATAAAAGTTGATGCGTATGGACAAAAGAAATTCAAAGGTGTGGTTGACAGCTTACAGATGGCATCAGGGGCTAAGGCAAGTTTGTTCCCGCCGGAAAATGCTGTCGGAAGTTATGTGAAAATCGTTCAAAGAATCCCGGTTAAAATCAATTTTACGGAAGATATTTCCGAATATAATATCATTCCCGGAATGTCTGTTGTGCCTACTGTAAAAGTGAAGGGGAAATAGTATAAATGACAGAATCAACCCCAAATGCCCCGGCAAAAATTCGTAAAGTTCCGATATGGTTAATCGCGGTATCAATACTTTTGCCTACTTCATTTTCCGCGTTGGCAACAACAGCGACTAATGTTGCGATTCCTCATATTTCAGGATATTTTGCGGCAACTGCGGATGAGGCAAAATGGATTGTTACATCATATATGGTTGCAAACGCATGTATGATAATGCTTTCAGGTTGGCTTGAGAGTCTGCTTGGCAGAAAGCAGTTCATGAAGATTTGTATTGTGATTTTTACGTTGGGTGCATTAATTTGTACTGTTGCTTCATCTCTTAATATGATGGTGTTAGGCAGGCTGATTCAAGGTATTGGTGGCGGTCCGATGACGCCTATGTCGCAGACTGTATTATTATCGGCATTTCCTCCTGAGAAAAAAGGGCTGGCAATGTCGCTGTTTGGGTTTGCGGTAATGGTTTGTGCGATATTGGGACCTTCTTTCGGCGGATTTTTGGTGGATAATCTTAATTGGCATTATATTTATTCGGTTAATATTCCGATTGGTATTGTTTCATTTATATTGGTTTGTAAAAATATTGCGGAAACTCAGCCTGAAAAAACTAAGAAACATATGGATTTTGTCGGTATGACTGCACTTATTCTGTGGCTTGTTTCTATGCAGATTGTTTTAGATAAAGGGCAGCAGTACAATTGGTTTGATTGTGCGTGGATTAGCTGGTTAACAGGTTTTTCTGCCGTTGTATTGTCGTTTTTGATAGTATGGGAAATCGAGAATAAAAATTCGTTTATGAAAGTCAGATTATTCAAGGATAGAAACTTTTTAATCGGGACGATTATTTCTACGGCTGTAAGTATGGTGGTGTTTACCACTATGTATTTGGCTCCGCAGTTTATTCAGAATGTTTTGGGCTATACTGCATTATTAAGCGGACTTACAATGGCTCCGCGGGTAATTTCGTGTATATTAATGCTCCTTGCTATCCCGTATTTAATGAAAATTTATGACAGCCGGCTTTTGATATCAATAGGATTTTTCTTTTTGGGATTATCGACATTTTTGTACACTAATGTAAATTTAGCCGTATCATTTTGGTACGTTTCATTGCCTAATATTCTTTTAGGAGTGGGGGTAATTTTAACATTTATTCCGATATCCGCGCTCGCGCTTGGTACTCTTTCAAAAGACCAGCTTGCCAATGGTGCAAGTCTGCATAATTTTTGTAAAACAATCGGAGTTGCGGTGGTTGTTTCAATGTCTTCTACTTTGGTTGCAAGGCATTCTCAAATGCACCAAAACTTTTTGGTCGATAATTTGTCTAATTTTAATTTGGTGTTCCAGCAAAAAATGGCAGGCTGGACACATACTTTTATGAGCGGAGCATCAAGCAGTTTTGCACTAAATAAAGCTAATGCCTACGCTTATAAACAAATGGTTACCCAGTCAACAATGTTTGCTTATGTTGATACTTTCGCAATAGTTGCAATGCTTGCATTTATTCTGATTCCGCTTCCGTTTTTTATGAAGGGTAAAGAAGAGTAAAGTTAATAAGTTAATAAGTTAATAAGTTAATAAGTTAATAAGTTAATAAGGGGGTTATTGTATGTTTCTTCCTATCATTTTGGGAGTAAGCGAAGAATCTCATTTTCTCAGGAGGATTCTGATTTGTCATTGCGAGGAGGACGGAGTCCGACGCGGCAATCCGTTATGAACTTAATATGTTTATGATATCTGTACATGAATTTTATTTTTTGTGCTAGAATCTAGTATATGAATTTGAAAGATTTACCAAAAAAGAAAAGGTTGTATGTAATAATATTTGCAGTTTTAGGGCTTGTGCTGGCATGGGCGTTCATTACTGCGGGGATTATCACACACGATTTTAACCGTAAGCAGCTGCAGACAAATGGTGATGAGCAGGAAGCTTTGGTCAACGGTGTTATATTGACGGAAACAAAAGATGACCAAAAGTTTTGGGAAATATACGGTGAAAGCGGTAAGTGGGACAGCACGCAGGGTGTTGCTCAGTTGAATAACGTTGTCGGTAACTTTTATAGTGATAATGAAGTTTCTATGAGTTTTGAATCATCCAAAGGGACTTATAATTCAAAAGGCGGCGATATCACGCTGTATGAAAGAACATTTATCGTATTAAAAGATGAAATCACACTGAATGCGGACAGGCTTCATTGGGTGGATTCGCATTCTCCGATTGTGGCAGAAGGTCATATAAAAATTCACAAGGGCAATAAACTTTTATCTACTGCGGATAAAATCATTATCAGCCCTGATTACAGCAGTTTTAGAATAGAAGGTAATACTGTTTCAAAAGTTTATGAGGATAAAAAATAATATGAAAAAGTTTTTAGTTGGGGTTATTTCTGTATTGTTACTTACCGGGGCTGCCGTGTTTGCTTCGGATTTGATTATTGAATCAAAATCTCAGACATTTAATGAATCTGATAATAAGATTAAGTTCAACGGTAATGTAAAGGTTACGGTTGATGATTTGAAAGTTGTGGGTGACAGCGCGGATGTCAATGTTACTAAAGATCAAAGGCTTGATACGGCAACTTTTTATGACAAGCCTTACGCTTTTGAGATAAAAAAGAATAAAAAAAGAGAAGTTAAAGCAAATATATTAAAGGTGTCTTTGATATCTAAAATTATCAGAGCTGAAGGCGACACACAATCTGTCGTGTTTGAAGGGAAAACTCCGGTTGTTGTAATAAACTCAGATGTTCAGGAATATGATACAAAAACAGGTTTGATGACTGCAACGGGTGCGGTAACAATGCTGTATAAAGAAATTGAAACTTTTTCTAATCGTGCAGAAATTACAACCGACAAAAATGGCGATTTGAAAAAACTTGTACTGATTGGTAATGCTAAAGTAAAGCAGGAAAAGAGCGAATCTTATGCCGATAAATTTGTATATGATGCAACAAGCGGTAATTTGACCGCATATGGAAATACAACTTCCAATTCTGTGATGGATGATGGGTCAAAGTTAGTTTTGAAATCAAGTTATCAAGAGTATAATCAAAAGAAATCTGTGTTTAATGCAAGCGGAAATGTTAGAATTTGGTTCCAGGATTATTATGCTGCAGGACCAAAAGTTACGTTGTATCCAAGTGCAGGTTCTACTAAGCCTAATGAAGCATATTTCACCGGTCGTTCAAGTATTACTCAGGGTGTAAGAACTATTTATGCGGATAGAATTAAGATGATTATGAGTCCGAAAAGTTTTGATGCGCAGGGAAATACAAGGACAGTTATCAAAAATATTGGTTCAGGTAATGATGATAATGTGACTTTGGGACTTTAATTATTAATAGTGAATCCGGGCGGCTTTATTCCCTCTCCGAGGGAGAGGGTTAGGGTGAGGGTTCTAATAGAGGATTATTATGAAAGAAAAAATTGATAAAGCGATAGAATGTTTTAAAAATAAAAATTGGAATGGTGCAATCGATTTGTTTACATCGGTTTTAGAAGTTGAAACCGATAGTGCGGAAGTTTATAACAATCTTGGTTTATGTTACGCCAATATCGGCGACGAAGACAAAGCCGAGAAAAATTATCTTAAATGTATTGAGTTGAATCCGAAACTTGCACAGTGCTACATCAATTTGGTAGATATTTATTATAAGCAAAGACGCCTTGGTGAGGGCATAAATATCTTATCTTACGCGATTGATAATTTGCCTGATGATATTGTGTTCAGACATTATTTAGCAAGGTTTTACATGGAGGATGCCAAAGGGGATTTGGCGATTGATGAGCTGGTTTATATCCTGGAACGTCAGCCTGATAACTATGATGCTTATTATGATTTAGCGAAAGTTTATTTTGAGTTTGGCAATTATGATTCTGCAATTGAGAATTTGGAAAATGTGTTGGAATATAAGCAGGATAATGAATTAATTTATTATTATCTTGCGGAAGCTTATCAGGCAAATGATGAAATTGATAAAGCTATTTCAAACTTCTTGAAAGCGATTGCGACTAATAATAAATTCTCGCCTGCATATAAAAAAGTTGCGATTTTGTTTATGGCGCGAGGTGATTATCAAGATGCGACTGAGTATTTGGAAGATTATTTGAATTTGGACATTTCTGACGAAGAAAAAGAAAATACTCAAAAGTTATTGGATAATATAAAGAATAAGACTGTTGAATAAGGAATGCCGGTAAGAGAGATGAAGCGTAAATTTTGGGTAGCATTTTCTTCTATTGAACAGATTGACAGCTTGTTTATACAAAAGCTGTATGAACATTTTGGCGACATTGAATCCGCGTTTAATTGTTCGTTGGATGATTTGAAAAATATAGACGGCTTGAGCGTGAAGAAATCCGAAAATTTCTTAAGACTACGTGATAAGGTTGATATTGACAGATGTTTCACTGCTGTAGAAACACGCGGGATTAATTTCTTGACTCTTGAAGATGATAATTATCCGAAAATGCTGAAAAATATTGCAAATCCGCCTGCCGTTTTATATTACAAAGGTAAGTTATTTGATTGTAATTTGGATAAAACTTTGGCGGTAGTGGGTTCAAGAAAGGCTAGTTTTAATGGCCGGGATGATTTGAGAAAAATTCTTTCAGGGCTTGCGAACACTGATATTTGTATTGTATCAGGGCTTGCGTCAGGAATTGATACGGTCGCTCATACTTCTGCAATCGAAAACAATTTGAAAACAATCGGTGTTATTGCCAGTGGTTTTGATTTCACTTATCCGACAAGTAATAAGGGATTATATCAAAATATTGAAAACGGCTATGGGGCGGTGGTTAGTGAATACTTCCCAACATTTGAACCGATAAAGTTCAGATTCCCGCAGCGTAATCGTATCGTTTCAGGATTGTCTTACGGAACTTTGGTTACTGAAGCTTCATTGAAAAGCGGAGCGTTAATTACTGCAAATTTAACTCTTGAACAAGGTCGTGAATTGATGTGTATCCCCGGACTTATTTCTAATCCGAATACCCAGGGAATTTATAAGCTTTTGAAAAACGGTGCGACTTTGGTAACTGAAACGGACGATATTTTGAACGCTTTAGGATGGGAAGTTAAAACAGAAGGTTCAGGGGAACAGCTTACTCTGCCGATGATGACTCCTGATGAAGAATTGGTGTTTAATGCACTGGAAATAGAGGAAAAGGGGTTTGATGAATTGGCAGCTTTAACGGGGTTAAAAGTAGAAAATTTGTTGATGAACTTGACAACGCTGGAGCTTAAGGGGATAATAAAACAGTGCGCCGGGGATAGATACAAAAGGGCATAGGTAAAGGGCTGAGGAGCGAAGCGACGAAGCAATTTAAAAGGAATATTATATGAGTGGTTACGTCTACATATTGTTTAATAAACGAAATGGTACACTTTATGTAGGAGTAACTGCAAATTTGCTAAAACGAATATATCAGCACAAATGCAAATTTGTAGAAGGTTTTACTAAAAAATATAATACTGATAAGTTGGGTTATTATGAAATATTTGATAGTATATCAGATGCAATAATAAGAGAGAAACAAATAAAAGGTGGTTCAAGGAAAGATAAAATAGCATTAATCGAGAGGATGAATTCACAATGGATAGATTTGTATGATACAATAATATAGGAACTGGATTGCTTCGTCGTTTCACTCCTCGCAATGACGATTTTGATTGGTTAATTTATAGTTTATGATAATATAGATATATATTTATAGTACAGTTGTGAAATTCAACGCAAGATATAAATCTAACAAGTTCCGTCATTGCGAGGAGCGAAGCGACGAAGCAATCCAGGATAATTTGTTTAACAAATAAAGTAAGAGAATATTAATATGGCAACAGAAACAAAAAGCAAAACTAAAGAAAAATCATTGGTTATAGTAGAGTCGCCTGCAAAATCTAAAACTATTAAAAAGATTTTGGGCAGTGAATTTCAAATTGAGGCAAGTTACGGGCATATCAGAAACTTGCCGACAAAAGATGCTGCGACTGATAATTTAGGCTTTGATGTTAATAACGGTTTTGAACCAAAGTTTGAGGTTATTCCGGGTAAGCAAAAAGTTGTAAAGACATTAAACGATTTAGCCAAAAAAGTTGACAAAATCTACCTTGCATCCGACCCCGACCGTGAGGGTGAAGCGATTGCATGGCATGTTCGTCAGGTTTTAAAAGTTCCTGATGACAAGATTTACAGAATCGTATTTAACGAAATCACGCCAAAAGCTGTAAAGCATTCTGTAGCGAATCCAAGAAGTATTGATATGGATATGGTGCAGGCACAGCAAACAAGACAGATTTTGGATAAACTCGTAGGTTTTAAATTGAGTCCTGTATTGTGGAAACAGATTGGTAACCGTAATCTTTCGGCAGGACGTGTGCAGTCTGTTGCTTTGCGTATGATTTGCGAGAGAGAAGAAGAAATTGAAAAATTTATCCCGCAGGAATATTGGTCAATCCACGCTAATCTTGATAAAGATGGCAAATTGTTCGATGCGGAATTATCAAAAATCAAAGGCAAATCTGTCGAAAAGACGATTAAAAATAAAGAAGAAGCTCAAAAGATTGTTGATTATTTGACTAATCCGCAAACAGAATTTGAGGTTGGCAAGGTTACGAAAAAAACAACCAAGCGTAAACCGACTGCGCCGTTTATTACATCAACTATGCAGCGTGCAGCCTCTTCAAAACTCGGTTTTGGGGTGTCAAAAACTATGCAGGTTGCTCAAAAATTGTATGAAGGTATTGAAATTGACGGTACTCCTGTCGGTTTGATTACCTATATGAGAACCGACTCTGTCAGGGTTTCTGATGATGCTCAGAATATGGCACATGATTTTATCCTGCAAAATTATGGTGAAAAATACTATCCTGAATCACCGAATATTTATGCTAAAGGCAAGCAAAACGTGCAGGATGCCCACGAAGCTATCCGTCCGTCTTATCCTGAACGTACACCTGAAAGTATTAAAAAATATCTTGATAACGATCAGTATAAATTGTACAAACTTATTTGGGAAAAATTCATGTCTTCTCAAATGGCACCTGCCGAGATTGCAAATAAAACTATTGAGATTAATTCAGGCGATTATACGCTGCGTGCGGGAACCAGCAAAGTTATGTTTGACGGCTTTTTGACTCTTTATAATGATTCGGAAGACGGAGATGACAAAGCTTCTGATGCAAAAATCCCAGATTTGGAAAAAGGTGATAAGGTTGCTTGCCGCAAGGTTGAACCTAAGCAGCACTTTACTCAGCCGCCTCCAAGATACAACGAAGCATCATTGGTTAAAGCTTTGGAAGAATACGGAATCGGACGTCCGTCAACATACGCAACGATTATTACGGTAATTCAAACCCGTAAGTATGTTGAGAAAAAAGACAAAGCTCTTCATCCAACACTTTTGGGTCGCACGGTTTCAAAACAGCTGGTCAGCCAGTTTTCAGATATTATGGATTATAAATTCACCGCCGGTATGGAAGCAAAACTTGATAAAATTGCTGAAAAAGAAGCTGTGTGGGTAAAAGTTTTGCAGGATTTTTATACTCCGTTTATGGAAGAAGTTAATTCTGTTATGAAAACGGCGCAAAAGGTTACTATAGAAACAAAGATTAATTGTCCGAATTGCGGCAAACCAATGCTGCTCAGAACAAGCAGAACAGGCTCACAATTCTTAGGTTGTTCGGGTTATCCTGATTGTAAAACAACAATGTCACTAAATGTTTTACAAGAGATGGAAGCCGGCGGGGTAAATGAAAACGGTGGAACTTCCGACAAACCTCAGGAAATTTGCGAAGAAAAGTGCGAAAAATGCGGAAATGAGATGATTTTCAAACTTGGACCGTACGGAAAATATATGGAATGTACAAACCCTGAATGTCACCACCGCAAACCATACCGCAAATCTACAGGGGTAACTTGTCCAAAATGCGGCGAAGGTGTGATTGTTGAGCGTAAATCAAAACGCGGAACTGTATTTTATGGCTGTAACAAGTACCCTGACTGTGATTTTGTACTTTGGAACGAACCGACAGGAGAAAAATGCCCTGATTGCGGTAGTCTGCTGGTTAAAAAAGTACTTAAAAAAGGTACCGTAATATCTTGCTCAAGCATGAAGTGTTCATATAAAAACGAAGCGGAACAAGAGGTTAATCAAGAAGAATAGAGGTCTGTTATGACTGTAGATAAGATGGAATTGTTGAAGCGCTATAAAGAGTTAAAGGCTCAAGGGGTTAGCATTACTCTTATGGAGCTTAAAAAACAGATGGAGTCCGAGGGACTATCACAGGCTGTCAATATCTCTGAAACTTCTCAAGTTGCAGTTTCTCCTGGGGTAAGTTGTCATCCTGAACTTGTTTCAGGATCTGTTAACGCCGGCTCAACTTCTACAACGGCTGGTTTTGGAGGAGTAAATGCTGCTGCTCCCTCCCCCCTTGTGGAAGAGGACAGGGGTGAGGGGGATGCCCAAAACCAAGTTTCATCATCCCCTCTCCTAGGGAGAGGGCAGGGTGGGGGTTCTGCTATGTATACCTCCGCTCAAACTGATTCAGCTCCTGCTTTTGTAAGCAGCTTTAATTCTGAATCTCAACCAACGGTGTCAACTTTTTCTCAACCGATTCAACCGCAGGTTGAAACTATCGAAAATCATAGCTATCAACAACAGTTTCAGCCGGTTAATCCGGCTTCGGCATTTATGCCGTCTGCGACTGAAAATAACTTTGTTCAAACTCCGCTTCCCCAGCCGCAAGTTTTGCAGCCGACTTCGGTATCTTTATATAGTGGTAATGTTGCTGAAAACAATGTTCAACCGGTTTCGTCGGATTCCAAAAATAAAAAGTTTGCGCTAATCGGGTATCCTTTGGGACATTCTTTATCGGCATTTATTCACGATGCCGGGTTTAAGAGTTTGGGTGAAAATTACACCTATGAAATTCTTGAAACGGCGCCTGAAAGTCTTGTTGATAGAATTAAATATTTAAAATTCAATGGATATTCGGGGTTTAATGTTACTATTCCGCTAAAGCTGCCTGTGACAATGTTTTTGGATGAAATTGATGTGTCTGCTGATGTTATTGGGGCCGTTAATACTGTTGTAATAAATCCTGATAAAACGATGAAGGGTTATAATACTGATGTTATCGGGTTTAGGAAAGCGATACCTGATGATTTTACCTTGCCGGGTAAAGTTGCCGGGGTGCTTGGTACAGGTGGTGCAGCGCGTGCGGCAATTACGGCTCTTGCGCAAAGTCAGGTTAAAGAGATAAAAATTTACACAAGGAATATTCCTAATTCCTTAGAGCTGCTTAAATTCTTGCGTTCAAAGTTTCCGAATGTTGAATTTAATGTATATCAAATTGAGCGAATTCGTGACTTATCGGAAGTTCAAATTTTGGTTAACGCAACTCCAATCGGAATGCAAGGCAGGGCGGCTGATTTGACACCTGTTGAAGAACCGGAATTAAGAACTTTACCGCAAGGGGCGCTTGTCTATGATGTTATTTATAATCCGAAAAAGACTATGCTGTTAAAACTTGCACAGAAAAATGGTTATAGAACCATAAACGGTATTGATATGTTTATTTATCAAGCACTTGTTGCCGAGCAAATTTGGACAGGACGCGTACCTGATTTTAAAGATATGAAAATTGCCGCATTAGAAAACTTATAAACTTATTCAAAACCATATTTTGTCGAGATGGTTTGTAAAAAGTTATTCATTTCTTTTGCTACATCGCTTGACCATTTTAGGTTGCCGGGACAGTAATTTTTTCTTATTTGTTCAAGTGTTGCCCTGGCAGGTTTTGCATTAAAATATAACCTTCTCAGTGAAGAAGCGCAAGAATCTACACATTGTTCATAACTTGTATTGTCCTGATAGCCTCCGCTTCGTTTTTTCAATCCTGATATGTTATATTTGTGGATTCCTTTTTTATCTTTAGCAGGTGCATTACCAAGCCCGGATTCAACTTTCGCGATGCTCATCAGTAAAATAGCATTTACGCCGTATTTTTCCTGCGCATCAATGAAAGTTTGTCCTAAGCCTTCAAGTTTGGTACCTTTTAAACAGGTATTCAAATCCTCAGCTGTGCCGTGAAACAGTTGGTCTTTGACTTTTGCGTTTTTGGTCCACATTACTTGTAAATCAGCTATTATTTCATCATGATTTCTAATCATTGGTATTTCTTTTGATGCAACATATGTAGCATCATTTTGGCATTTCAGGTGTTCACCGATATTAAGATCGTTTGATATTGGTACATGCAGTCTTGTTTTTGCCTTTTGCAAATTTGTTTGTGTTACAGGAACCCCTAAATCAAAAGTGTTTTCAATCGACATAATTCATCCTCACTTACGTATATATTATATAAATAATATATACGTAAATAATTGCCTAAAATTTTAGAAATGTTATTTATTGTAAATTTTTACCAAGTTTTTTTACGGTTTCAATATCTTCGGAGGGTTCTTTCCCGACTGTTGTCAGATAGTTTCCGATTAAAATACCTTCAACACAGGTTTTTAATGCCAGCTCTTGATTTTCTTGAGATAATCTCATCCTTCCGCCGCAGAATCTGACAACTGCCTGCGGGTTTGCAATTTTGAATATTGCTATTGTTCTTAGGACGTTTTCTTCGTCAATTTTATCGTGGTAGCTTTCAAACGGGGTTTCAGGGATTGGCATTAATATGTTTATTGGAATTGAATCAGGTTGAATTTCTGCAAGTTCCATTGCCATCTCTATTCTCTGTTCAACGCTTTCACCCATTCCTAATATTACTCCGCAGCAAAGTTCCATTCCATATTTTTTTACAAGTTTGCAAGTATTTACGCGGTCTTGGTAAGTGTGAGTGGTACAGACTTCAGGATAGTATGAGCGGCAGGTGTTTATGTTGTGGTGGAATCTTTTCAGTCCGGCTTCGGCTAAAGCTTTTGCCTGTTCCTCGTTCAGGATTCCGATTGAAGCACAAGAACGTAAACCTTGTTTGTCAATTTCTTTTATCATTTCAAGTTCAATTGAAAAATCCCTTCCCTCGTCTGGGGTTTTTCCGCTTGTTACGATTGCGAACCTTGATACGTGGTTTGATTTAGCTTCTTTTGCAGTTTTGACAACTTCTTCTATTTCTACCAGCGGATAAGATTCAATATTTGTGCAGTAATGAGAGCTTTGAGCACAGTATTTGCAGTTTTGAGAACATTTACCGTTGCGAGCATTTATTAGCGAACAAAATTCAATATTGTTTGACATAAATTTTGAAGATTTTTCTAATAACTCTTCAAGTGGTAAATTGTATAAATCTAATAATTCTTGTTTTGTGTAAATTTTATTATCTAATGTGCTATTCATTTTGTGTAAACCTCTTTTCTGTACAAGTGTTATGGTATACCGAAAAATTTTTAATGTCAAATTTTTCTGTGTTAAAATTAATGAAAAGGAGGAAGTTGTGACAGGAATTTTAAATTTACAACTTAAGCCAAAAGTTGGCGATAAAGAATTTAATCTAAAAAAGATTGATTTGTTTATAAAGAAATTTGCGGATAGAAAGTTAGATTTGGTTGTTCTTCCTGAGTTTTTTTCAACCGGTGTTCATCACGAATCTTTTTTGAATGCCCCTGAAGATGAAGACGGCGGTGAAACAATTAAAACGATTTGTGAATACGCAAAAAAATATAAGACAAATATTATTGCAGGCTCTGTTATTGAACAGGATGATGGCAAATTGTACAATACCTCTTTTGCGATAAATCGAGAAGGCTGCGTAGTTGCCAAATATCGTAAAATTCATCTGTATAATTATATGGGCGGAACTGAAGGTGACAGAATAACTCCGGGTGATGAACTGGTTGTTGCGGATTTTGATTTTGGCAAGGTGGGTATGGCTATATGTTATGATATGCGTTATCCTTTGCATTTCAAAAAGCTTGCGCAGGCGGGTGCTGAAATTATTGCGCTTCCGACAGCTTGGCTTGTTCCAAATGAGGTTTATGAGGATTCGGATTCTTGCAGGTTCGCTGCAGGTACCTGGGAGGCAATGAATAAGACTCGCGCGTTTGATAATCTTGTTTACATAGTGTCTTGCAACCAGTGTGGGCGTGCAAATGCCGAGATGAGCGGTCTTGGACATTCAATGATTGTCGCTCCGACATCTGAAATCCTTGCTAATGCAAAAGATGAACAGGGGGCAGTTTATGCGGATATTGATTTGGAGCTTGTGAAATACTATAAATCAATTTATCCGATAGCAAGTATTGACTAATTTGGTTTTTATCATGGCGGGTGCTATGCACCCGCCTGACTTGATAATTTGACAAAAGGTGAATAATTTGATAAACTATTGGTAAAATATAAGGAGAGAGAAGAATGTTGAAATTCAATAATAGTGCGAAATTTCGGGGGGGGGTAACCTTTTAAGGTT
>JAMPCZ010000001.1:43678-56623 GCA_023665935.1 Muribaculaceae bacterium
TTCAGAGTGCGCTTAGTCTAATTGTCGAAGATTACGGATATGCAGGGTGTTATGTCAGTTTGTATTATAACGAAAAAGGCGGCTATTATGGTGCGGAGATTGCTGATTGTAATCCTCTGAAGCAACAATTAATTTCAACTTTAAAGCTTCAAAAGTTTGATACTGAAGTTAATAAAAAGTATACTGCTCTTAGTGACGTTCTCGCAAAAGGCGGTAAGGCTACAAATATATCTTGTTCTTTTGACTATTATCAATCTATCGCGGAGCCATATGTTTCGTTGGATGGAACTTTATATTGGCTTTATAAAGATGATTCTCAACCTTGGATAATTATAGACGTGAATAACGAAAAAGGTCCAAATAAGTGGGGATACGACGTCTTTTGGATGACATTGTCAAATAAAAATGAAAAACTTTTACTAACCGATGAATATTGTTCATTGATAGAAAAAGGCGGCAAATTCCCACGGACGATTATAAAGAGCCAAAAATCTAATCCGGAAAATATTAGCACATCTTGGTAGCTAGAATTTCTTTAACTTCGCGTATGAGGCGTCCATTGCTTTTTTACCAAGTTTGCCAAAATCTATTGTGTACATAACGCTTTCCCCGATGGTCATAACATCTGTGATATGTCCGACTCCCATGTGTTCGTGAAAAACTCTTTGTCCGACTGAATAAATATCATCAAGCAATGGTGATTGGTTTCTTTCACGTTCTTTTTGTTCTGCTTCAAGTCGTTGTGCTTCCTGTTGTTTTCTGCGTTCTTCCGCAAGCCTCTTTATTGCATTATCCTTAAAAAATGCGTCAATTTTTTCTTGTTCACGTTTTTTGTTGATTGCAGATTTAACCAAAATTGTGCGTTGCGGAGTTCGGTTTGATTGCGGTTTTTGGTAGCTTGAACGGTTGTAGCTGCTATTTGAGTAGCTTGAAGATTTGCTGCCGGAACTTGAAGATGAAGATGCAAGTCCGCGTCTTTGCGGAGCAACAAAGTTTGCACCAAAACCGCTTGATGGTTTAACATAACCGTCTGAATCGGACTGTGCTTTTGCTTTGGATACGGCACTTCTGAATGTAGAGGAACTTCTTGATGAGGTTGAAGTTCCCATTGATTCGCTTGATTCAATTAGATTTTGCGGGATTTCTTCAATAAACCTTGACGGGTTGTAGTATCTGTATTCGCCCCAGGTTTGGCGGCGTTTTGCGGATACCAAATATAATTTTTCTTCCGCACGGGTTACCCCAACGTACATTAAGCGGCGTTCTTCTTCGACCTCGGACGCGTTTTGAAGCGTTCTTTGGCTTGGAAAAATACCCTCATCCATTCCGGCAATAAATACTGTCGGAAATTCAAGCCCTTTTGCCGCGTGAAGTGTCATCAATGTAACGTTGTTTGCTTCGTTTTCCATTGAATCAAGGTCTGATACTAATGCAACCTGTTGCAAAAATTCGCCCAGGATATTGTCATTTTCTTCGGGAACAAACTCTTCTGCAACGTTTACAAGTTCCTGCAGGTTATTTATGTCATCCTGAAATTCCGGATCTGCTGCAGCCTTTGATTGAAGTTCTGCAAGGTAGCCAGATTTTTCAATAACTAAAGTTACAAAATCTTTTAGGGTATAAGAATTTTGAGCATCTTTAAATTTTTGGATAAGAGTTGCAAAATCTTTCAATTTGGATTGAGTTTTTGCATTAATTTCGGATTCTTCACATATTTTTATTGCTTCATAAAGACTGATATCCTTTGAGTTGGCGAAATCTGAAAGGTTTTTCATTGTTGTGTCGCCGATTCCGCGTTTAGGAATGTTAATTACGCGGCGCAAACTTTGAGAATCGTCCGTATTATTAATTAATTTCAAGTAGCAAAGTACAGTTTTAACTTCTGCCCTGTCGTAGAACTTTGTACCGCCGTAGATTCTATATGGAACACCTGTAGCCATGCAGGCTTCTTCAAGTGCACGGGACTGGTTGTTTGTTCGGTATAGGATTGCGAATTGGTTATAATTTCCGCGGGCGGTTCTGCGGATATTTGAAACGATGTAATTTGCTTCATCTGCTTCATCATCTGCTATGTAGTAGCTGAGTTTTTCGCCTTCACCTTTGTTTGAATATAAGACTTTATCAACACGTTCGTTGTTATTTTCAATAACTGCGTTTGCCGCACTCAGGATGTGCGCGGTTGAACGATAATTCTGTTCAAGTTTAATCAGTTTAGTTTTCGGATAATCTTTTTGGAAATTCATTATGATTGTGTAATCCGCGCCACGCCACGAATAAATTGATTGGTCTACATCCCCTACAACACAGAGCGAACGTTCATCCGGAATGTCTTTTGACAAATTTGTATAAAGCATGTTAACCAGGTTGTATTGGGCAAGGTTTGTATCTTGGTATTCATCGACCATAATATGCTGGAATCTGTCGTAATACTGTTGTCTGACTTCCGCACTTTGTTCAAGAAGTTTAACTGTAAGCATTAACATATCATCAAAGTCGATTGCGTTGTTGTTGTTCAATGCTTTTTCGTATTCTTCGTAAACAGCTGCGATTCTTTGAGATTTGAAATCTCTTGCATATGTTGCAAATGCTGTTGCATCCTGCATTTTGTTTTTAGCGTTTGAAATTACGGATTTTACAAGTTTTGTTGGATAAACTTTATCATCAAGATTAAGTTTTTTTATTGCTCTTGTGATAATTTGGTTTGTATCTGAATCATCATAGATAGTGAAATTTTTATCTAAATTTTTGCCTGTAGCCGTATTATATTTATCTATGTTTTCGCGCAAAATTCTTCCGCATATACCGTGGAAGGTTCCGACCCACATATATTTGACCATATCTTCACCGATAATTTTGCCGATACGTTCTTTCATTTCCTTTGCGGCTTTGTTGGTGAATGTTACAGCCAAAATGTTTCTTGGTTTTACACCCTGGCGAATCATATATGCTATTCTTGTTGTTAAAACTTTTGTCTTTCCTGAACCCGCTCCGGCTAATATTAATAACGGGCCTTTAGTTGTTTGTACTGCTTCTTGTTGTTCCTTATTAAGATTTTCTAATAGATTTTCCATGACCTCTTCCCAAATCAAAAAAATTATGCTATAATACAGCATAGTTTAAAAATGTAATTAATGCAATCGAAAAGGTAAAAGAAAAAAATGACAGAAAGTGATATGGAAATTTTATTAAGTGCAGGTGAAAACGGCGGAGATGCTCCGAAAATTGTAGTTCCTATTGATGAAGATATGGACACAGTTAAATCAGATGCGCCAAACACGGTTGATGAATTAGCAATGGAACTTGCAACAATTAAGCAATCAGCAAAGAAAATTGCAATAATTGGCAGCCGTAATCTTCCAATCACTCATCAGCAAATGATTGAAACCCTTTCTACAGCGCTTGTTATGCAAGGGAATACAATTATTACTTCAGGTGGTTCTTCAGGTACAAACGCTGCGGCAATACGTGGTGCGATGAAGGCTAACCCTGATAAGTTATGTGTAATTTTGCCTCAAACTATCGGGCAGCAGCCATCTGATGTTCAAGATCAGTTAATCGGTGTTCCTAATATTATTGAACATTCAGATAGAGCAATGATGACTTTGGCTGATGCTTCACGTGTTTGTAACAGAGAAATTATTGATGAATGTAATCAATTAATTTGTTTCTTATCTCATACAAGTAAAACTCTTCACAATGCGGTTCAATACGCGGAAGAAGGACACAAAGTTATTACAGTCTTCTATTTAGACTAGTTTTTAGGTTTAGTTATGAGTGAAAATTTAAAGAAATTGACCGGCAAAAATCCGCGTGATTTTGAGCCTGTAGCTTGCAGTCTTATAAATAATTCAGATATTGAGCTTTTTGCAGAATTGGTTGAAAAAGATGATTTTCTTTTTGATTTTGTGAAAAGTAATGTGGCTAATCGTTTGGAAAAAGCTTGTAATCGCTCAAATTATTTGAACCTGTTGAATTTTTTGAAATATTATTCACCGTCTTATGAGGAGTTTATTGTTTCTACTCTTGCAAGGTTTGCAGATGAAGATTTAACAGATAGAATGCTTGAGATTTTTGAAAGCGGTACAGATGATGAAAAAACGTATTGTGCAAAGTTTTTTTCAGTGGTTCAAGACCCATTGGCACTTGATTTATTGAGAAAAAATGCATATTCACAAAATCCTTCACTTGCATCTAATTGCGCATCAACATTGGGTCTTTTGCAAGATGAGGACTCGTTTGCACAGGCATTGGTTAAGCTTGACAGTTCAGATGATTTTGAATGCCTTGACGGGGTGAAGTTTTTGGTGGCATACGGTGATGTTCGGGCTTTAGAAAAAATATTGGAAACAATGAAGGATTCGTCATTTGCCGAAAATATTGCCGGAGAAATTCCTTATCTTTGTGATTTGCTCTCATTATACGGGACAGATAAGCTGAATTGTTTGTATGTACTTAATTTAATTATAAATGGTTTGGGTGAAATTTTAGGGCTTTGTCAGGTTTTTGATTTTCAGCTTTATGAAATTTTTGAAAAGCTTATTAAAGAACCTAAAACATCAGCTTCTGCAGTTGTTTTACTAAATGCTAAGGATAAATTTGATACTTTAACTGAAAATGATGAGTATTTGTTTGATGAGTCTAAGGATACTAAGCAAGAAATTTTAGATATTAAAAAACTATTAAACTCAGCAGATTTAGCGGCGTTGTTTGCATTGGTTGACGAAGAGTTGAACGCGGATAGTTTGTTTGTATTCAGCGCGCTTGAATTGACTGATAATTCTGATGCTGTGCGCGGACTTTTGAATTCTGACAATCCAACAGTTGTCTTAAAGTCGCTTGAAGTGTTGAAACAGTTTGAAGAACTGACTACTCAAGATAAAGAAACCGCGTTAAGTGTGGTCACAGATGAGAATCTTCGCCAGGTAATTTCTGCAATGTAGTTAGAATTTATATTCGTAGTTTGGAGGAAAATGCCAACCGTTTTCTTTAAGAGTTACTGTGCAGCCTATCGGGTGTATACCCTTTTCTCCATTACGAGAGAATGTAAAAAAGTCTTGGCAATAGGTGTTTGGTTTTTTATTTCCGTTTACATCCATATAAAATGTTTCAACATAACTGGGTTTTCCGCCTTCTCCGAATGTGTTTCGCGGGAAAAATACTACAGTTCCGTCCATCAATTGAAATAACAAGCGTGAGTTGCCTGTTGACATATTCCATTGTGCATTTGACCATTGTTTGTCAGGTAAATCTGCCGGATACCCGCAATCAACTTTGTTTTTGCACAATCTCGCTCCTCTAAAATATGGCAGAAAATATGTTTTCCAGTATTCTTCCATGTTCATGTCGGCACCGGTCGGCCAGGAATCCATACTTCCATTGTCTATTTCCGCAAGTCTTATGGCATTAGTTATGGAGGCATAGGATTTTTTCAGTTGGTTTTCAATGGCTCGTTTTCTGGCATCAGCAATGAGGTTTGGTATCGTCATTGCCGCTACTACGCCGATTATTCCGAGCGTAATCAATACCTCTGCTAAAGTAAAACCTCTCTTTAATGACATTATAAACCTTTCAATTTCGAATCATTGCATTGTTTTCTACAATAAATATATTGTACAATACATATAATAAATTGTAGAAAAGTTTTTGTCAACTAACTAGAATTTCTCTATGGATAAAAAAGAAATATTGAAGGAATTTGGCAGAAATCTTAAAGCTGAACGGAATAGGGCGGGGTTATCCCAAGAGCAGCTTGCCGAAAAAATCGGGGTTTCGTATGGTCAGGTTGTCGGGATGATTGAGCGGGGTGAAACTAATACTTCCTTATCTGTAATTGTCGGTATTATGAATGCTTTAAATTTAGATTTTGATAAATTGTACGATCGTCGCAGTGATTAGTTTTTGTATTTAAAATATACAGTATTGAATGTAGTGACAAGTGTTTGGTTTCAAGTTATAATTTTCTGCAAATAGGAGAGTTAAGAATGTTCAAATTAAACAGATATGAGGAAGTTCCGAGTGGTTTCAGGCATATATCCGATGACGAAGCTGCAAATCAGTTTTTGAAGTTAGATATTGACAAAAGTTATACTATTACGAAAAACGAGTGGATGCTGGGCTGCTTAAAGATTCTTGCTGAAGATGTTGCCGCTCTTGATGCAGAAGCTCCGGATGCTATTATGAAGCATTTTCAAGAGCTTTCGGATGAGTTTGATACTTATGATTTGGATGGCAACAAAGTAATCGATTATCTTGAATATAAAAATTTCTTGATGAAAAATGTTTTAATTTCCGAATAATTTTCCTTATATATCTTAATAATTGGCATATAATTTACTTTTGTACTATAATCAAAATTGTAAGATTAGGGAAAATAGAGGGTAAATACATGGTATTAAGATTTGATTGCGGAGAAGTTATTACGGCAATGGTCACCCCGATGGAAAAAAACGGGGCTATTGATTATGACAAAGTTGAAGTGCTGGCGAAACATTTGATTGATTCAGGCAGCGACACACTTTTGGTTGCCGGAACAACCGGAGAATCTCCGACTCTGACTAATGAAGAAGAAATTGAACTTGTAAGCACTGTAAAAAGAGCTGTTGCAAACAGGGCTAAAATTGTTTTGGGTGCAGGGTCAAATTCTACAGCCTCTGCTGTCGAGTATTCAAAGTTCGCGCAAAAAGAAGGTGTGGATGCGATTTTGTCTGTCGTTCCTTATTACAACAAGCCTAATCAAAAAGGTATGATTGAACATTTTTCAGCGGTTGCCGAGTCTACTGATTTGCCTATAATTCTTTATAATATCCCGTCAAGAACCGGCGTTAATATGCTGCCTGATACGGTGGCTTATTTGGCTGAAAAATACAACAATATTGTCGGTTTAAAACAAAGTTTTGCGGATATGGATAAAATTACAGAACTTAAAATGCTTTGTCCTGATGATTTTGCGATATATTCAGGGGATGACAGTTTGACACTTCCGATGTTGTCATTGGGTGCACACGGTGTAATTTCCGTGGCTTCACATTTGGTTGGTTCTGAAATCAAATCTATGATTAGAAACTTTAAAGCAGGTGATGTTTTAGCTGCAAGAAATATGCATAAAAAGTTATATCCAGTGTTTAAAAATTTATTTATGGCACCAAATCCTGTTCCGGTTAAGGCTGCTTTAGAATACAAAGGCTTAATCGGTTCTTCTGTAAGAAAACCTTTAGCCGAACTTTCTGAGGATGAAAAAACAACTTTGTTTAGAATAATAGACGAGGTCAAAGCTGAATTAAGTCAGGAAGACTAGTTCATTTTGGCTTATTTTTAAATATTATGATAAAAAATAATGTAATAGTATAACATATATAAGAGGATGAAAAATTGAAAAACAAGATTATTATGTTTTGGGTGATTGTAGCAATTGTGATTGCATCTGTTGTCGCAATCTACAAAAAACCTACAAAACTGGGACTTGATTTAGTCGGCGGTTCAAGAATCATGCTTGAAGCAAGAACTACCGGTTCTGTTCCGACAATTACTCCGCAAGTAATGAGTCAATTACGTGTTGCTATTGAAAACCGTGTTAACAAACTCGGGGTTTCAGAAACAAGTGTTGCTCAAGTCGGAGAAAAAAGACTTATTGTTGAAATTCCACAGATTACAGATCTTAAAGAGGCGGAAGCTTTCTTAGGAAAAACTGCATTATTGGAATTTAAAGAACCTGTGATGGATGCTAATAATCAGCCAAAAAGAGATGAGCGCGGTATGATGGTTTGGAAATCTACAGATCCGCAATTGACGGGTGAAGATTTGAAATCTGCATCAATCGGTTCTGATCAAACCGGTCAATGGACTGTATCTTTGGAGTTTAACGGTGCAGGAGCGGATAAATTCGCCAAGTTAACTCAAAGACTTGTAGGTCAGCAGATGGCAATTTTCTTTGACGGTGATGAAATCTCTTCTCCTGTTATCAGAGAAGCTATCTTTGGCGGTAAAGCTGAAATCTCAGGCGGTTCAAGCGGGTTTGAATACGAAGAAGCCAATAAGATGGTTAATTTGTTGAATGCAGGTGCATTGCCTGTTCCATCCGAAATTATCCAGGAAAATACCGTTGGACCTACTTTGGGTGCTGATAGTATTGAAAAATCAAAATTTGCAGGTGTTTTAGGTATCGGGCTTGTAATGCTGTTTATGGTTCTTTATTACAGAGTTCCGGGTGTTGTTGCCGATATTGCATTAGTAATTTACGCGTTAATCTTGTTTGCGCTGTTCAAGATTATTCCTGTAACCCTTACTCTTGCAGGTATTGCAGGTTTTATTCTATCTGTTGGTATGGCAGTTGATGCTAATATTTTGATTTTTGAAAGAACAAAAGAAGAATTGAGAGCAGGCAGAAACTTGTTTACCGCAATCAATTCAGGTTTTGACAGAGCATTCACAAGTATCTTTGATTCAAATATGACAACGGTTCTTGCTTGTGTAATTTTGTATTTCTTAGGTACAAGTGTTGTTAAAGGTTTTGCTTTAACTCTTGCTTTAGGTGTAATTGTTTCAATGTTTACGGCAATTACGGTTACTAAAAACTTTATGCACTTAATCTTCGGTACAGGAGAATTAAAATATCCTTGGATGTTTGGTCTTTCTAAAGACGAAATCGGCAAAGGTTATGAAGTTGCAGAAACTAAACGTGAAAAAGCACGTTTTGGTATTTTAGACTAAGAAAGTATGAGGTAAATATAAAATGTTTAAGTTTAATAAAACGATTCACGTTGTAAAATATAGAGTGTTGTGGATGTGTTTATCTGCACTGTTATTGTTGCCCGGAATTGCTGCTATGATTTATTCTATGGTAACATATCCGACCCACTCTCCTGTAAAAGTCGGTATTGATTATACCGGCGGTACAATTCTACAGTACGGCGTAGATGAAACTGTTGATAACGATGCCGTAGCTAAAACGAGAGAAGATTTGGATAAGGTAGGGGTGCAAAATCCTTACATACAGGTTCTTAACGTAACTCCTACTGCTGAGAATAAAAATATCAAATCTATTATTTCGATTAGAACAAAATTTATTGATGAAGGTTCTGAAGATGCCGCTCAAATTACAAATGTTGTGCAAGGTGAATATAAAAATGCTGAGCTTATTCAAGTAAGTTCTGTTGGTCCTACGCTGGGTAAGGAATTATTCAAAATGTCATTGATCGCTTTAGGGCTTGCAATTTTGGGTATGATTATTTACATCTCTCTAAGATTCAAGTTTGACTACGCACTGGCTGCAATTTTGGGGCTTGTTCACGACGTATTGTTCGTTGTGGGTGTGTTCTCTTTGCTGGGAATATTTTGTGATGTGCAAGTAGATGGTTTGTTCCTTACTGCAATTCTTACAGTAATTGGTTTTTCAATCAACGATACTATTGTAACCTTTGATAGAATCCGTGAAAACTTACGTTATTACGGTAAGAAAATGTCGTTTGGAGAAATTGTTGATGCTTCTGTTAATCAGACCTTTGCAAGAAGTATTAATACTTCGTTGACTGTATTTATTACATTGGCTGCGCTGTATTTCTTTGGTGGAGTTACAACGAGAGATTTTGTTTTAGCAATGATGCTTGGTGTAATCGTTGGTGTTTATTCAAGTATCTTCTTCTGCAGTATGCTTGTTGATTTTTGGGAAGAAAGAAAAAACAATAAAAAACCTGCAGTTTAGAAATTTGTATAATAAATAAAGTATTGAGCGGGAATTTCAAGATTCTGAATCGAGTTCAGAATGACGAAATTCCCGCTTTTTTGTTTTGGGGACGCCCCTGAGTCTATCAATGTTACTTCCCCCCCCCCTCGCAATCAAAGATTTCGGTCCCCCCTCAAGTGGGGGACATTAATATATGTTATGGCGAGGGCGTTAGCCCGTGGCAATCCAGCCTTTTTAAACTTAGAATTTTTTGCCATATTTTTATGCTAACAAAAGGCGCGATGGGCAAAGCCCATCGCGCTTTCTCGTTTTATTTAATCAAACTATTTTGATTTTTTTGCTGCAGGGTAATAATCTCTTACAACACCTTCGAATGCATCGATATAAATTTGTTTCATATCTGACATTAGAGGGTATGCAGGGTTAGCACCTGTACATTGGTCGTCGAATGCCAATTCAACCATTTCATCCAACTTAGCGTTGAATTGTTCTTCAGTAACTCCGAAGTCTTTGATTGAATTTGGAAGGTTGATTGCTTTCATCAATTTGTCAATT
Source organism: Muribaculaceae bacterium (assembly GCA_023665935.1). Classification (GTDB taxonomy): domain Bacteria; phylum Cyanobacteriota; class Vampirovibrionia; order Gastranaerophilales; family Gastranaerophilaceae; genus Zag111. The sequence continues at coordinate 53,913 of JAMPCZ010000001.1, forward strand.
GCTTCAAGTAACAATTCAACTTTTTCGTCGTCATTATTTCCGCCCAATCCTAATTCGTCAGCGATTTGACCGTATTTAGTCTTAGCGTTAGGGAATTTGTATTGAGGGAAGATTGCTTGTTTTTTCGGAGCATCAACAGCGTTGTATTTGATTACTTGTCTGATTAGTAATGCGTTAGCAACACCGTGAGGAACGTTAAACATAGCACCCAATTTGTGAGCCATAGAGTGACACAACCCTAAGAATGAGTTAGCAAATGCCATACCTGCGATAGTTGCAGCATAGTGCATTTTTTCTCTTGCTAATGGGTCGTTTGCTCCTTCTGTGTATGAGCGTTCAAGGTATCTGAACACCAATTTTGTTGCTTCTAATGCGTTAGAATTTGTAAAGTTAGTAGCCATACAAGATACGTAAGCTTCGATTGCGTGAACAAGTGCGTCAATACCTGATGCAGCGGTTAAACCTTTAGGCATTCCATCAACGAAGTTAGGGTCAACGATTGCCATGTTAGGTGTTAATGCGTAATCAGCGATAGCGTATTTAACGTGAGTTTCGTCATCTGTGATGATTGCAAACGGTGTAACTTCTGAACCTGTACCTGAAGTTGTAGGAATAGCTACCATTGTAGCCTTTTTGCCTAATTCAGGGATTCTGCAAATTCTCTTTCTGATATCCATAAATCTCATTGCGATATCTTCAAAGTTTGTATCAGGTTGTTCGTACAATAACCACATAATCTTAGCAGCATCCATAGGTGAGCCGCCGCCTAATGAAATGATAACATCAGGTTCGTATGGTCTGATGATTTCCATAGCTTGATTAATTGTTGAAAGAGTTGGATCCGGTTTAACATCAAAGAAGATTTGGTGATCTATACCGATTTCATCTAAAACGTTAACGATACTGTCAACTGCACCTGAGTTGAACAAGAATCTGTCAGTTACGATGAATGCACGTTTTTTGCCTTGAAGTTCACGAAGAGCCAAGTCAATAGCACCTCTTTTGAAGTAAACTTTTGGCGGAACTTTAAACCATAACATGTTTTCTCTCCTTTCAGCAACTGTTTTGTAGTTTAATAAGTGTTCAACACCTACGTTACCTGAAACAGCGTTGCCGCCCCAAGATCCGCAGCCTAGTGTTAATGACGGTTCTAATTTGAAGTTGAACAGGTCACCGATACCGCCTTGTGATGATGGAGAGTTGATTAGAACTCTGCAAGAAGGCATTTTCTTAGCGTAAGCATTAATTCTTTCGCTGCGACGTTCATCAGTATATAGAACAGAAGTGTGACCTGCTCCACCGTGTGATACTAGGAAATATGCTTTTTCCGTAGCATCTTCAAAATCGCTTGCTCTGTATAGAGTAAGGATTGGAGATAATTTTTCTCTTGAGAACGGATCTTCCCAGTCAACTGTAGGTCTTTCTGCAAGAAGAACTTTGGCATTTTCAGGAACTTCAAATCCTGAAAGTTCTGCGATTCTGTGAGCAGACTGACCAACGATGTCAGGGTGAGCTGTACCGCGTTTAGGATCAATGAACGGTAAATCAATCATTTTTTGTTGTTCAGATTCGTTTACAAGGTATGCTCCTCTGTATTCAAATTCTTTTTTAACTTCATCATATATGCTGTCAACAACGATAACTGCTTGTTCTGATGCACAAATCATACCGTTATCAAAAGTTTTTGACATAAGGATTGAAGATACTGCCATTTTGATATCAGCGGTTTCATCAATAACGGCTGAAGTGTTACCAGGTCCTACACCTAATGCAGGGTTTCCTGATGAGTATGCAGCTTTAACCATTCCTGGACCGCCTGTTGCCAAAATACAATCAACATGCGGGTGGTGCATCAATTGGCTTGATAAGTCGATTGACGGAACATCAATCCATCCGATAATATCTTCAGGTGCACCGGCTTTAACCGCAGCTTCAAGAACTAATTTTGCAGCTGCAATTGTGCATTCTTTAGCTCTTGGGTGTGGTGAAAAGATGATTGCGTTTCTTGTTTTTAGGGCAATCAATGATTTGAAAATTGCAGTTGAAGTCGGGTTAGTTGTAGGAATGATACCTGCCAAAATTCCCAAAGGTTCTGCAACGATTTTTGTACCGTTAGCTTTATCTTCTTTAATGATTCCGCAAGTTTTAGCGTTTTTGTGTTTGTTGTAAATGTATTCTGATGCGAAATGGTTTTTGATGATTTTATCTTCTAAAATACCCATACCGGTTTCTTTTACTGCCATTTTAGCAAGAGGAATACGTGCTTTATCTGCAGCAGTAGCTGCTGCTTTGAAAATTCTGTCAACTTGTTCTTGAGAGAAAGTTGAATAGATTTTTTGAGCCTTTCTGACTCTTTCAATCAGAAGCTCTAATTGTTCGGCGTTGTCAACAAGATTAGACTTTGACAAAGTTTCTTCAAGTTTTTCAACGTTCTTTTTGCTTTTTGTTGTCATGTTCTTCTCCTTTTTGCATAAAAACATTTATTATTAATATTAATTATTCATGAAGGTAAATCACCTGGGTAATTTGTGATTTTTATCACAATTACATTTTACTTTAAATATATAAGAAAATCAAGTGTAAATTTTACAATCTTTATATTTTCTTTATGAGGGGGAAAAGTTAATAGGGAAGTAAGTTAATAAGTTAATAGGTTAATAAGGGAATAAGGGAATAAGGGAATAAGGGAATAAGGGAATAAGGGAATAAGG
>JAMPCZ010000001.1:56723-64743 GCA_023665935.1 Muribaculaceae bacterium
TAAAAATGCAATCAATAATATAAAAACTCGAAAATTAACAGCTATTAACGCCAGAAATGCCGTCTACGAAAGAGCGACCCAAAGTTATCAAGAACAACTCGCACCAATCAAAGAGCGTATTCGCTACGATGAAAACTATGTTCCAAATCCGAGTTGTAATCTTACAGCGCAGCAAAGGCAAGCAACCGCGGAAGAATTGAACAAAATAATCGGAAGCGAATCGAACATTCCGGCTGACGCAAGTATTGGAAGATTACAATCAGCTTGGAAAAACAAATATCTTTCTATGCCTATTTCACTAAAAAACCAAGAAGGTGAAACCGCAATATTAAACAGTTTCCCAAGATACGAAGCCGGCGTAATGAAAAATCCTCAAGGTCAAGTTTATCATAGACTTAATACAGGTGATTTTAAATATGAGCCCGTATATCGACAAATGCATGTCGAAAACCCGGAAGAATTTGTAAGACAATTTGACGATATCGACGGAATTTATGCACCGGGCAGAAGACAATCCTGTGCTAAAACAAGATATTACGGCGAATGCTGGGGACCTTTGGAATCAACACAATACGGATTTGCAGAATGGAACCCAACATACAACGTTAAATTCGTCATTCATCCAAAGGGGGCAATTTCTAATGCAGCAGAAATCGGCGAAGGTAAATACGGGGATTTAGAAGTCCTGTATAGTGCCGATTCAAGGTTTAAAATCCTAGGCAGAGTGAAAAAGACTGTTACCCCTGAAGAAATAAAAGCAAACATCTCAGGTTTCAAAAACGAATTCGCGGATTTTGAAAAATACGAAATTCACTTACAGGAAATCTAATATTAAACATCAGGTAAAGTGCCTTTAACATCTGCAATTTCATCACACCCGAGTTCAAATACTTCATGAAGTGCTTTTACAGCCTTTTGAGCATCTTCTTTATTAATCAAACAACTGATTTTAATTTCACTTGTTGATATCATTCTGATATTGATTCCGGTATCAGCCAAAGTTTGGAACATAGAAGAAGCAATACCCGGTCTGTCAATCATGCCGGCACCAATAATAGAAACTTTCGCAATATTATCATCAATTTTAACATCAGCAGCGCCAAGTTTTACTTTAACTTCATCCAAAACTTCTTGTGCTTTTGCTAAATCTTCTTTGTTAATAGTAAAGGCAATATCATTTGTTTGAGAAGCTTTGCGAGCATAAGACTGAATAATCATATCAACAGAAACATTTTTTTCTGCAAGACTTGAGAATAAAATAGCTGCTTCCCCCGGAGTATCCGGAACGTCACAAACTACTACTCTAACCTGTGATAAATCTGCTGCAACACCTGTAACCGGTTTATTTATTTCCATTTTTTCTACTCCTACAATTAAAGTTCCCATATTATCCAGTTTGAAGCTGCTGCGGACTCTTAGCGGCACAGCATATTGTTTTGCGGTTTCAACGCTTCTTGGGTGAAGCACATTAGCACCGGCATGAGCCAGTTCAAGCATCTCTTCATAAGACACAATATCAAGCCTTGAAGCATTTTTCACAACTCTCGGGTCGGTAGTATAAACACCCTCCACATCCGTATAAATATCGCATCTTTCAGCGTTAAGAGCTGCCGCCAGCGCAACTGCCGAAGTATCAGAGCCGCCGCGTCCAAGAGTTGTAATTTCACCATCTTCGGTTACCCCTTGGAATCCCGCAACAACAATTATTTTACCTTCATCAAGATTCTTTCTTAATTTATCTGTTTTAATATCAATAATTCTTGCCTTATTATGGACATTTTCGGTCATAATCCCAATCTGCATGGCATTAAAACTTACAGCATCATACCCTTGAGCCTGGATAGCCATTGACAACAATGCAATAGAAACGCATTCACCTGTAGATAAAAGCATATCCATTTCCCGTCCTGTAGGATTTGGGGTTAAATCCTTCGCCATTTTTACAAGATGGTCAGTTGTGTGTCCCATCGCAGAAACAACCACTACAACATCATTGCCGTTGTTTTTTTCTCTTATGACTGTTTGGGCTACATTCTTTATTTTATCTGTATCAGCAACAGATGTTCCGCCAAACTTTTGTACAATAATCTTTCTCAATTTTAATTTGTCCTATGTATATTTACCAAAATATTTTCAAGCTCTGTATATTCCTGCTCATAATCAAATGTTCCAAGGTCTTTAATTCTGTTCGCAAGAGAAATTGCTTCCTTTATATTATATTCACAAATGTTTTCCTTGACAAGAGTATATGAAGTAAAAAATAACAAATTCAACAATTCTATATTATCTTCATCAAGTTTTTCTGCCTTACGCAATTTCCGATGAGCATCTGCAAAATCAGCAATACTGATTAACCACTTCGCAAATTCTACATATCCGCCGACAGACCAAGGACAAGCAACAATAAATTTTTCAAAATAATCCTTTGTTTCATCTTTTTTATTTTGCGCAGAATAAGTTTTTGCCAAGTGAAACAAATTATAAAATTGACTTTTATCTGTTCTTAATGCTTTCTTAAACATCTCAACAGCATCTTCAAGCCTGCCGGCATTAACCAGCTCAATCCCCATTGCCTCTTGAATATAAACACTGTCGCCATTACGTTCCTTCAAACCGTCAAGACGTTCGAAACTGCCGTTCATTGAATCAATCAAAGCTAAACAAATATCAGCCGCAGTATAGTTTTCATCCATCTGAACAGCTAATTTCAACTGCGCCTCAGCCTTTTCAAAATCAAAAAATCTTAAATAAGCCCTTCCCCATTCAAAATGCAATCTTGCACAGTCTAAATCATTATACAGGGCTTTTTCAAATATTTTTTCAGTATTTTCCAAATCATTTTGTTTAGAATAAACTTCGCCTAAAACAAAATATGCAGGAAGCATTTGCCGATTAATTTCGATAGATTTTTTTGCAAAATTTTCAGCCTCCTTATAATCTTCTTTTAATAATTTCAGATTTGAATATTCATAAGTACTGCTTTCGTTTGGTGCAACTTTTGACAAGAAAGCTAACTTCATCTCAGCCGGTTCGTAATCATACAATCTTATGTCCATAATTGCAGACAATAAAATTGCAGTGTAGTTGTATTTACTAATCCTGGTAGCTTCAACAAACTTGTCCCGGGCAAGCGCAAATTTATTTTGCTTCATCAAAGCCATCCCCCAGCCGGTTTTTACATCCGTATTAAACGGTGTAACTTTATCTGCTTTCTCAAACGCTTTTATGGCACCTTCTACCATACCGCAATTCAAACGGCTTAAACCAAGCCTCAGCCAAATTTCTTTATCCTGAGGATTTATTCGTTTTGAAGATTCATAATATTTCACCGCTTGTTCAAAATCTGAACGATATTCATAAATTTTCCCTAAATATTTATAAACAAGAGAATCCTGTGTTGAAATATCCAAAGCTTTTTTTAAGATAACTTCCGCGGCTTCAAAATCTTTATCTTCAACAAGTTTTTTTGCCTTATTTACATAAGCAACCGTCGGCAATGATTGAATAATGGAATCTTCTCTGTAAGCATCCACCGAACCGTCTAAATCTTTAACTTTACCGAATAAGTTTTTTACCCAACCAAACAATCTGCCACCTCTCTGAATGCACCATTTCCGGCTTCATTTTCAGTAACCTGTATTCCATCTACATTTTTAACCTTGGCCACAGCATGTGGAACAGTTATTTTATATTTTGCGTAATTTAAGCATTCCAAATCGTTTACATCATCACCTATGTAAACATACTCTTCAGGAGAAAGGTTATATCTTTCAACTATAGATTTTAAAACGTCAATTTTAATTCTGATTTTTTGATGAATCTCTTTTATATCAAATTTTTTCGCCATTGTTTCAATTGCAGTATTAGCTTCACCCGAAATTATCGCAATATCAAAACCGTTTTTCTTTAGAATAGAAAACCCCATAACGTCTTTAAAATTCAGCCTTCTGGACATTGAAAAATCTTCATTGATATAAACACAATTATCCGTAACAACACCATCAAAATCCGTAATAACCATCTTTATTGTATTTGGCAATTTTATTTCTGACATCTTAACAAACTCCAAAGTATTTGGTATAATTATATCATAAATTAAACAAAGAGAGTAGAGAAAAGTAATAAATGTTTTCATATTTCTATATAATAAATATCTGTATAATCATCGTATTTATATGCCTGTTTTTCATCACAAGAAAGACAAACAAACGCTGGTCAAAAATCAACGATTACCTGGGAAAAGTAACCACAACCGTTGACTCAATCCGTTACGGTAACCTTTCGACAAAAATCGAAAAAATCGAACACCCGACATATCAAAATGTCACCGATAGTATTAATAGGATGGTGGAAACCCTTAATGACAGAGAAAAAATGATTGTCGAATACCAAGCCGAATTGATGCGTCAAAACAAACTGCTTGAATCGGTAATCAATTCGCTTTCTGACGGCATACTGATTATTAACGAAAAATTTGAAATACTCAGAGCCACCCCCAAAATTTTGAAATGGTTTGATATAAAAGGTAAAGATATTATCGGCAAAAATGTTTTTGAATTTATCCAGCCGGTCAATGATGAAAACTTTGATATAGAAGAGCTGAACAATGCCGAAGTTTTTATAAAACACACCCCGACGAATAATTTTATAATCAATTCCCAACCGCTTCAAGCAATTGAGAAAAAACGATTTGTTCTGATAATAAAAGATATTACAACCGAAAAAGAAATTGAAACCCTAAAAGAAGATTTTGTTGCAACACTAACCCACGACTTAAAAGTTCCGATAGTCGCTGCCGCAAATATAATCGACCTGTTTCTTGCTGATAAATTCGGAAAAATAACAGAAAAGCAAAAATTCGCACTGGAAAATATGAAAGACTCCAACAAAAGTTTGCTTGACTTGGTTCAGATTCTGCTTGAAACCTACAAACTCCAAGAAAAAGGGATAAAACTTGTTAAAGAAAATGTTGAATTAAATCCGCTTATTGAAAGTGTTGTAAATGAAATGCAGCCACTTGCACACAATATCAAGATAAAAATTCAATTCACACCGCAGAATGATAATCCGATAATTACAGCGGATAAAATGCAGCTAAAAAGGATTATAAAAAACCTTATCTCTAACGCGATTGACCACAGCAACACAAAAAAAGATATAGATATACAGCTTGGAAAATCCGATAAATACACAACTATTTCTATTATCGACTACGGGCAGGGTATCGGCAAAGATGAATTGAAAATGATATTTAATAAATACTATTCGGCAGCAAAAAAACTCCGAAAAGTCGGTACAGGCTTAGGACTATACCTATCTCAACAAATTGCAGTAGCCCACGGCGGGGAAATTGAAGTTACAAGCGAAGAAAACGTTAGAACAGAATTTTGTATAAAACTTCCGACGGTGTAAGAAAGAGATACGAGCGGAGTGAGAGTCGAACACACGTCAGCAAGACGCAAACATCCCGAAAAAATCCGGCTGATAATTTTAAAAGCTGGATTGCTTCAGTCGTAAACTCCTTCGCAATGACAAAAACTGTCATCCTGAACTGCGGATTTTGGCAAGAGCGGAGTGGAACGAGCTCGTCCAGGCGAGAGCTGCGTTCAGCCGGTCGAGCCGCCAAGAATCCAAGACCGATTCAGGGTCTATCCATTTCAATAAAAAACCCTACGGGACAAACCAACATTGATAGATTCCGAATCAAGTTCGGAATGACAGTTTTGTTTAATAGGTAAATAAGTATTTATTCATCCAAGTTTATTTTATAGGAATAATCCTTAAACAAGTCGGCTAGTGATATATCCAAGGTATGACACAATTTTAATAATGTTGAGAATTTAAAATCAACTTGAGCATTTTCAATCCTGCTCAATGTTGCAGACGTCACACCACCCCTAGAGAATGCAATATTATTTAAAGAACCTGATTTACTAGTTCTTATTCTCTTTACAACTTTGCCAAACTCTTGTAAATATTCATCCTTAGGGTGTTTCATATATGTAATGATAGCAAAATTTTTTATCATTTCATTACACGCATGTAATGATATAAACTTCTTATTGACCTATTCATTTATTAACTTATTAACATTCAAATGGATTGCGCATCGAAACTTCGTTTCACCAATGACAGGGATAAATATGAATCCTACTCCCCAACGGAGAACGAATAAACTATCTCTCGGTTATATTTTTCACCTGGGTTTAAAATACCTTTTTCCGTAAATTCAGGAGTATTCACCGCATTTGGATAGAATTGAGGTTCAACGCAGAAGGATGAACGTTTTTCGTATCTGCTTCCGTCTTTTCCGTTTGGCTGAGTTGATTTCCCAAGATGGTTTGCGCTATAGAACTGGAACCCTGGCAGGTTAGTTGATACATTCAGTTTAATCCCTGTTTTTGGAGAATGAACTTCAGCAACCTCAATCAAACTTTCACCGTCATAACCATCTATACAATAATTTTGGTCAAACCCTGAACCGATTTTTAATTGCTCGGAATCAGAATTTATAACATCTCCAATTCGTTTAGGTGTTTTAAAATCAAAAGGAGTACCTTCAACATCCAAAAATTTTCCGGTCGGAATCGAGATTTCATTATTCTCTGTTATTTTTGAAGAATTCGGCAGTTTCACGACATGGTCAAGGACAGAATTTTCAGAGGTATTTTCCGCCCCGTCAAGGTTGAAATATGTATGATTTGTCATATTGATTAAAGTAGGCGAATCAGAATCCGCTTTATAAATGATATGCAGCTTGTTGTCGTTATCAAACTTATAAGTAACACTGGCATTAACATTACCCGGATATCCGTTTTCCATATCTTTTTTGGTATAAGTAAACTCTATTCCGTCTTTCAAAATGTTTGCTTTCCAGTTTTTAACATCAAACCCCTCGGAACCGCCATGACAATGGGTTTTTCCGTTATCCTTATTTTTTTCAAGTGAATAAGTCTTGCCATCTATCGTAAATTCGCCGTTGTTGATTTTGTTGGCAACAGGACCGATAGTTCCGCCGGCGTGTCCGACAGGAGCTGTTTCATACGGAGTAACATTGGTGTAACCTTGTGTTACATCAGTCATTTTTCCGTTTTTATCAGGAATTTTTATTGAGGTAATAGTCGCCCCAAAGGTTGACAAATCAACACTTGCGCCGTTTTTATTAGTTATAGTATAAAGAGTCGCAGCCTCATTTGTTTTTTGTACCGTGCCAAAAGGCTTCGTACTGATTTTCATTCCCTCGTAATTTGTATCAATCGTTGAATCAGACACCGCAACACTTTTTGTAAACGTATCTTTAATCGGCTGATTATCTACGACAAAACGATTGTGAACAATTTTTTGAGCAAGACTCTTATCTGAACTGAAATAAATATGCGGATTAAAATCTATTGACATAAAAACTCCTTTTTAATCAACTATATATCATAAAACAAAAAATAAATAAATTTTACCGCATTACAAGTTTTTAATTTTTAACAATTTTACCAAACTTCTTATAACCACCAGCATAAATTTTTGAGTATCAACATCAAGTTTTTGAATCTCTTTGGTTATAGAATTTGACAGAACTTCTTTGTCTTCAACATAGTCTGAAAAATTAAAAAACTCATAATATTCCAGGTTCAATTTTTGAGAAAATATTTCTAAAGTATTAAACGATACACCTTTGTTACCGATTTCAATCTGACCGATTGAATTAGGCTGCATATTAACCAATTCGGCAAACTCTTGCTGAGTCAAACCACGCTCTTCACGTATCATTTTTAAATTTTTACCAAATAACTTTTTCAAGGACATATTTATACATTAAACCGAATTTTTAAATCTATCTATTGTCTTTTAGTCATTACTTCCTTACTCGCGGTAAAAAATTTTTCAAACCTGGAAATATTATTAAGGTTTTTGTATTTACATAGTTTATAATATTAATATCTAGAATAAAAAGAGGACTTTCTTATGAAAATTGATATTAATGATAAGATGTACGAGCTTAAAAATCTTTGGTTATTTTATTTAT
>JAMPCZ010000001.1:64843-71618 GCA_023665935.1 Muribaculaceae bacterium
AATTTGCCGTTATCCTGTTGATATCTGTAAATCCATTCAATACCGTTTAGTGCTATTTCTCTGATTTTTTCTGTTGAATATTCATCATTTAAAACGGTGCCGCGGTATAACGGTAAAATTTCGTCATTGTATGTTACAAATGCTCTGCTTTTGATTATTGAGCATTCGTATTCACTTCGTTTTAATAATTCAATTCGTTCTGATATCTTATCAGTTTTGTTTTTGAGTGAAGTTTTGCGTAAGATGGCGTTTAGTGCCTGATTCAGAGATAGTTGGCTTTGGATATAACTTTCTGTCGGCATGTATACGTATAAACTGTTCTCAAAATATAGTTTAATACCCGAAACTCCGGGTTCAAATCTGTTTGGGACAAATGTTCCTGTGTCGATTTCTTCAATTGTTACGGGGGTTTCTTCTGTGATGTATTCAATCATTATTCTGCATTTTTGCGGATTTCTGATATCAAAATTCTGAAATCTCGGATTTTTGCGTATTTGTTCGATATTTCGATTGATGGTAGTGGTCAAATTATCTTTAAGTGCGCCCCAGCGTAAAAGTTTTTGTCCTTCTTGTAACAACGTTATGTATATAAATGTTTTAGTTTTGTCAAAGTCTAAAATCCCTGCAAGATACAGGTTTTCTGTTATAAGTTTTTCTCCGCTCATTAAGGATAGGCGAATACGTTTTATTAGTTTATCCATTTGAGAAAAATCTCTTTTGAAAAATTCTCGTTCTTTGTTATTTTCAATCGAAAAATCCATTATTATCTCCAAGTTTATCTATTTATATCATATAACAAATATTAACAATCGTAACAATTTTGCCAGATTTCAATAGGTATGCTAATTTGTAGTAGAAAGGAATTGGTTATGAAGAATATTGTAATATACACAAATAAGAAGTCTTCTACTATTGCTGATGTGGTTTCTTCAATTGAAGATTCTAATGTAAGGCTTGAAGATGCTTCAAATATAGCAGATTATGAAACGCTAAATCCGGGCGTTATTATTATTGAGGATGTCCCGAATATTAAAGATGTTTTAATGGTTACAAAATTTAAGTATCCGATTTTGTTTATCGGTGAAACTTTTAAAGGCTGCACAGTTCGTGCTGTAGCTTTTGATTATATCAAAACTCCTGTAGATAATCAGGAATTAGTTGTCCGTGTTAAAAATATGCTCAAAATCAGAGAATTGAGAGATAAAATGAAAACTCTTTCTACTACTGATGAATTAACAGGGCTTCACAACAGACGCTACCTGCTGGAGCGCATGGAACAGGAAATCTCAAGGGCAAAACGTTATACTACTCCGTTGTCTGTATTGTTGTTTGATTTAGACTTTTTCAAAGTTGTAAATGATATTTACGGATATGAATGGGGTGATGTTTTATTACGTTCTATCGCTGATAAATTGAAACAGCTTATCAGAAAAGAAGATATTTTGACTCGTTACGGTGATGAAGAATTTATCGTAGTTCTTCCAAATACTTCTGAAGATAACGCCTTCTTGTTTGCAGAAAGATTCCGCAAAGATATTGAAAAGATGGAATTTATCCCTGCAGGAGAAGAAGAAAGACATCCGATTACAATTTCAGGCGGAATTTCTACATTCCCTTGTATTCCTGATACGGAAGAAGATGCAAATACGATTATCAGATACGCGGAACACGCATTGTATAATGCTAAAAAACGCGGAAAGAATAAAATTGTACAATTCTCTCATTTGAATTTGGGAGAAGGGTAAATTATTAAATCCTTTGTCATTCTGGGCGAATGCGAAGAATCTCGAAAGATTTATTAATATCCTGATAACGGGATATAAGACAGATCCTTTCTGAACACTTACATAGTGTAAATCTGGTTAATAGGCGGTATCATCACTACCGCCTTTTTTATATTTTGTTAAGATTTTTCGTGTTAAATGTTTTTACAACGGGTCATAAATTATTTATTTATGGTAAACTAATGAAGTATTAATGCAGATGAAATTTTGGTTGGATGAATTCGTTTGTAGTAAGATGTATTTAGGGTATCTAAAGTCAGTAGGAGCATGTTATGAAAGTTTTGATATTAGCCGGAGGATTGGGTACGAGGTTAGGCGAAGAAACCGGTACAAAACCGAAACCGATGGTAGAAATCGGTGGTTATCCTATACTGTGGCATATTATGAAAATTTATTCTCACTATGGGTTTGATGATTTTGTTATTCTGACCGGGTATAAATCCCACGTTATAAAAGATTATTTTGTTCAATATTATCAACGCTATTCGGATATTACGGTTGATATGAGAACAAACAGTGTCGAACTTCACAAGGTCCGAACAGAACCTTGGAGAGTTACTATGCTGTATACCGGTCAAGATACAATGACCGGCGGCCGGATTAAAAAAGCTCAGGATTATGTTGGTGATGAACCGTTTTTGCTAACTTACGGCGACGGGGTTTCTGATGTTAATATTGCGGATTTGGTTGATTATCATAAAAAGTCAGGCAAATTGATGACTATGACATCCGTTCAACCTTCAGGAAGATTTGGCGCGCTAAATATCTCATCTGATAACACGATTACATCCTTCAGAGAAAAACCAAAAGGTGACGGTCATTGGATTAATGGCGGATTCTTTGTTTGTCAGCCGGAGGTTTTTGATTATATTGAGCCTGATAATCCTAATGAAATTTTTGAACGCAGACCGTTAGAGGCTATTGCAAATGCCGGTGAGCTTATTGCGTATAAACATTCAGGTTTTTGGCGTCCGATGGATACCTTGAGAGATAAAATTGAATTAGATTCTATGTGGGCAAGCGGCGAAGCTCCTTGGAAAGTTTGGGATAAGCAAAACGCGTTTGTGAAAATGTCAGAGGTAAAGGTTTAAATGTCTAAGAAAGTTTTAGTTACCGGCGGTACGGGATTTATAGGCAGAAATGTGGTTAACGAACTTCTTTCCCGCGGTTATGAAGTTCATTCGCTTGTGTATCCTCCCTTTGCACCTGAGCAAGATGGTCTTGTTCAGTATGAAATGAATTTGATGGATACAAATGCTCTTGAAATATTTTTTAAAGAACATAAATTCGAAAATCTTATTCACCTTGCCTGGTATGTCGGTCCGAAATGCCATATATCCGATTTTAATATGGATTGGACAATCTCAACTTTAAATCTTCTTAAATATTTTAAAGAAAACGGTGGTAAAAAGTTTTTAGGTGCGGGTACAATTTCTGAGTATGAGTATAAATACGGGTATTTGCGTGAAGATGAAACTCCGACGGATCCGCAAACACTTTATGGAAATTCAAAAAATGCAATCTATAACATCGCAAAAGTTTATTGCAGGCAAAACGGAATAGATTTTAAGTGGCCGAGAATTTTTAATCTGTACGGACCGGCAGAAAAACCTCAGCGACTTATGCCATCTGTTATAAACTCCTGTTTGAAAGGTGAAGATGTAAAAGTTAGTGATTGTCTGAAATTTCAGGATTATTTGCATGTCGAAGATACGGCAAGAGGAATTGTGGATGTTTTTGAAAGTGATGTTCAGGGTGCAGTGAATATTTGTTCGGGTAAACCTGTTCAATTGCGCACAATTGTTGAAAAAATTGCGCAGCTTACCGATTTTAAAGGTAAGATTTTATGGGGTGCAATCCCTGCTGCGTTTGGTGATGATTTAGTTGTCGGAAATAACGAAAAACTAAAATCAATCGCCTGGGTGCCGAAATATGATTTGGAAGATGGATTAATACAAACTATTAATTGGTGGAGAAATAATAATGTCGAACTTTAATAATGTTTATGCAGGTAAAACCGTTTTGGTAACCGGACATACCGGGTTTAAGGGAAGCTGGCTTTCTATTTGGCTTACGAGCCTGGGGGCAAAAGTTGTGGGCTATGCGTTAGAACCGTATTCCCAAAGGGGTAACTACAGAGCATCTCATCTTGATAAACATTTATTTGCCGACGTAAAAGGTGATATTCGCGACAGTGAAAAGTTAGAAGAAACAATCAAAAAATATCAGCCTGAGGTTATCTTTCACCTTGCAGCACAGGCACTTGTACGTACTGCGTATGATAATCCTAAGTATACATATGAAACCAATGTGTTGGGCTCATTGAATGTTTTAGAGGCTGTCAGGAAGTTTGATTGTATCAAAACAGTTGTTATGATTACGTCTGACAAATGCTATGAAAATGTTGAGCAGATTTGGGGATATAAAGAAACCGACAGAATGGGCGGTTATGACCCTTATTCTTCATCAAAAGGCTGTGCGGAACTATTGATTTCCTCCTATAGAAATTCTTATTTTAACCCTAGAGAGTATACAAAACACGGCAAGGCAATAGCCTCAGTTCGTGCCGGTAATGTTATCGGCGGCGGGGATTGGTCTGATAACAGGCTCATTCCTGATTGTATAAGATTTATAGAAGAAGGTAAGGATATTGAGATACGTTCACCTCAGGCAACTCGTCCTTGGGAACACGTTTTGGAACCTTTAAGCGGTTATTTGCGTGTAGGGCAAAAATTGATGGAAGAGCCGGTAAAATATTCGGAAGGTTTCAATTTTGGTCCGCCGATTGAATGTAACAAAACCGTTTGGGAAGTAGTTGATTACCTTGTAAAATATTACGGTAAAGGTAAAGTTGTAGATGTATCGGGTTCTGAGATGGTTCATGAAAACACCTTGCTGAGTCTTGATGTGACAAAGGCTTACAGAATGCTGAATTGGCAGGCAATGCTCAGTTTGTCGGAAGCTATTGAGTATACAGTGGATTGGTATAAGGAAGCATTACACAGTGATGATATGTTTGAATACTGTAAGAAACAGATTCAGGCGCATACGGCAAAAGGGTATTTGTGGGAGCGAAAATAATGGATGATGTAATGAATATAGTATTATGTTCCAGTGATGAATACAGTGTTCATTGCGGAACTCTGATGATTTCTATTCTAAAAAATGCACGGCTTGAAGATAAATTCAGCTTCTATATAATTGAATCCGACATATCGGAAGAGCACAAGGAAAAACTCAGGCAATTAACGGCAATCAAACCGTTTGATATTCATTTTATCAAAGTTGATAATAGTATATTTAATAATTCAAGTTTCGCTATTGATGTGAATGAGCTGCCGGGGATTGTGGTGCAGACTTTTTACAGGTATTTTGTCGCAGATGTTTTGAAAGATATAGACAGAGTTTTGTATCTTGATATTGATATTTTAGTGCGAGGTTCACTAAGAGAGCTTTATAATACTGATTTAGGTGAAAATTTAATAGCTGCCGCACCTGATTTTGGGATGCCGCGAACTGTGGCGAGGATAAAAGAAAAGTTAGGGCTGAATGATTATTTCAATTCGGGGGTTATGCTGTATGATTTGAAAAAATGCAGAGAAGCCGGAATTCACCTGCAGTTGTTCAAGAATCACGCAAAAATGTATGAAGAAAATCTTATTACGTTTGCGGATCAGTGCGTGTTGAATTATACATTTAAAAACTGCGTAAAGATGGTTGGAAAAAAGTATAACGCAATGTTTTGCAAGCGGCATAACAAGAGTTATAAAGAGGCGTACGAGAACCCCGTGATAGTGCATTTTACGACGGGTCGTAAACCTTGGAATATGTATTTGCAGCACAGATATGCCAATGAGTATTTTAGATATTTGGAATATTCACCGTTTGAGGAAGCTCATGAGCTTCTCAAGGATTATAATAATCCTTGGAAAAGGGTTATGAGCAGGATTCTAAAGAGGTAAATTTGAGTAAGGCGCGGGCTATTTAGCCCGCGCCGCTTAATTATTTTGTCAGCGCAATTGTTATATAAGTTGTCATTCTGAACTTTGTATTATAAATAAATATTAAAATTATTTCTTTGATTCTTTATTTTTTGTTATGTTAGGTATAAATTAGATTTAACGGTTAAGTTTAATAAATTATAGTATGATTTATTGAGTTATAGGAAAGATGAAACGATTAAGATGGCAAAAGTAAGTATAATTGTGCCGGTATATAATGTAGAGGCTTATTTGAGGCAGGCGTTGGATAGTATATTGTGTCAAACTTTTACAGATATTGAGGTCATATGTGTAAATGATGGTTCTACGGATTCATCTTTGAAAATTTTGCAGAAATATGCGCAAAAAGATAAACGTTTTGTCATTATTAACCAAAATAATTCAGGTGTGTCAGTTGCTAGAAATAAGGGTTTAGATTCTGCAACTTCTGATTATGTAATGTTTTTGGATTCGGATGATTATTTGCTGCCGGAAGCTGTAGAAACTGCGTACCAAAAGATTAGTGCAGAAAATGGAGATATCGGTATTTTTGGATTCTATGACTTATTAGAGGATGAACTTAAGGTAAGTTTTACGACCAAAAAGATTCAATCTGTTATCAGCACTAAGGATTATTCTAAAATTTATAGATTGCAGCACCAAATGTGGAACAAAATATATAGACGAGCTTTTTTGAATAGTCAAAATATACGTTTAATAAAAGGGTTGAAAGTGGCAGAAGATACCATGTTTTGTATGCAATGTTATTTTAATAATCCAAAGTATGTTCTGATAGATAAATTGTTGCATGTTTATCGTACAGAACGAGAGAATTCGGTTACAACCAAAAATGTAGAATCATTAAGCGAAGTTTATAAAACGATGAAAAGGTTTGTAAAATTATCGATTTATAAAAATTTAAGCATAACTAAGAAAAAAGAAATGGCGGAAGTCTTTTCTGTTGCGGCGTATTATTTTGCTCAAAAGTTAAATTTGTCAGATAGCAAACTA
>JAMPCZ010000001.1:71718-94993 GCA_023665935.1 Muribaculaceae bacterium
CATACATACATACATACATACATACATACATACATACATACATACATACATACATACATTGTGCTACTTGTGTCGCATTCAATTATTTTTACAAAAGCATTATGGCAGGGAGTTTTTAATGACGATACCTGCTTATCAATTGTTTTTAAATACGAAAGAAGAGGTTATAAATTTGCTTATAGGTGACTTGTTTGGAGGTAGGTTTGTGACTTTAACAAAGGATAATAAACATTATATTTTTAGTATTTTGTTTTTCAGGATGAAATTAAAAAAATAGTTATACTCGGAGATAATAGATGGCAAAAATTAGTATAATAATACCTATATATAATGTAGAGGATTATTTAAGGCAGGCGTTGGATAGTGTTGTCAATCAGACATTAGAAGATATCGAGCTTATATGTATAGATGATTGTTCAACGGACAGTTCCTGGGAGATATTGAAGGAATATGCGGAAAAAGACTCCAGGATAAGGGTTCACAGACAAGCAGAAAACCGGGGGCAAGGGGTTGCGCGAAACATTGCACTCAAAATGGCTACAGGCAAGTACATAATGTTTTTGGATCCTGATGATTGGTTTGATATCAGGGCTTGCGAAATTGCTTATAATCAGATTGAAAAAAACAATAACGATGTTGTGTTCTTTAATTACAGTATGTATAAAGAAACTGATACTGTTATTATTATCAAAAAATCACAGCATTTGGCTGATTTTGAATCCTATTCTGATAGTTCTTTTCGTTTGAGTAATGCAAATGATTTTGCATTTAAGGCTGCTACCGTATGGTGTCAAATTTATAACAGAGAATATTTACTCCGGGTTGGAGCGTTATTTTCTGAGACAAGAACTTGCGAGGATAATCCGTTTTATTTTAATGCGATTTGTAATGCCGAAACCGTTTCTGTAATTCCTCAGGTTTTGTATTATTTCCGGGCTAGAGTTGGCGAGGGTCAGCCTGATTATGTAAAACATTGGAAAGATGTGCTTTTTAATAAAAATTTAGCTTATGAAATAGTAAAAAACTCTCCGAATAAGGACTTCTTTCTAAAAGCTTACCTTCCGTATTATTGGAACTCGCTTTGGTTTGGGCATTTAAGACGTGCTATATGGTATGATAAATCATTTAGGAATGATATCTATAGGGAACTTCATTTACTTGCGCAAAAGCTGAACAAAGAATATCCGATGTCTAAGTTAAAAGATCGTTTTGATTATAACGAATTTAAAGTGTTTTTATGCACGGATAAGGTTTTGGGACGTAAGCTTATCAGATTTTTGTTCAAAATATTTTCAATTGCTGAAAATAAAACGCACGTAATATTGAGATTATTTGGTATAAAGTTTGTATTTAAAAGGAGATAATGATGGCTAATGCGTATAATACTGTCCATTATATAATTGCAATGCTTAAAGCATATGGAATTAGTAATATTGTTTCAAGCCCGGGAACTCAAAATTCATATTTCAATTCGATTGTCCAGGAAGATGAATTTTTTAAGTGCTATTCTGTTGTAGATGAAAGAAGTGCTGCTTATGTAGCTTCCGGTATAGCTTATGAATCTCAGGAACCTGTCGTAATTACGTGTACCGGCGCAACGGCGAGCAGAAATTATATGTCTGCATTAACGGAAGCATACTATAAGAATTTACCTGTGATTGCGCTGACATTTTTTGATGATGGTACTAATAAATTTGCAATATCTCCTCAATTTATTGATAGAAGTGTAAGTCAAAATGATATAAAAACCGTTGATGTAGAGCTTCCGGATGTGAAGACTATGGGAAACAAGAAAAAATGTCTTACTTATTTGAATGCTGCTTTATTCACTGCAAAATATAAAAAAGAACCTGTACATATCAATTGTGCCGCAAATCTTGCATTTAAAACTCCTTTTGATTCTCTTCCGACTGATATTTGGACAACAAAAGGTTATTCTCTGAATTTTGAATGTGTAGCGGATGAATTAAAAGATAAGCGAGTTGCAGTATTTATCGGTTCTCATAATAAGTTTTCTAAAAATGAAGCAGAGGCTCTTTCTAATTTTGCAAAATCCGGCGATATCCCTGTAATTTGTGACCATACTTCAAATTATCATGGTGCAAATAAAATTTTGGTTTCACAAATTTCTTATAAGATGAAAGAAATAACTCCTCCTGATATTATAATTGATTTGGGTGGAGTTACTGGCGAATATTCTTGTTCATCTGTTTTTTCAAAAGCTAAGATTTGGAGAGTGGCAGAGAATGGTAAGTTTGCTTGCAGGTCAAATAATCCTGTTCAAAAATTATTTCTTTGTAATGAACAATATTTTTTTGGATTGCTGGATTCATCTGTTGCCTTTTCAAATAACTATTATTCATATTTGAAAACAGTTTGCAGTGATAGTAAAGGTTTAGATATACCTTTGTCTAACGGCTTAATTTGTCAAAATTTGGCAAATTATATTCCGAAGAATTCTTCATTACATTTATCAATATTAAACACATTGAGAAATATGAATTTCTTTGATTTGGATGAAAGTATAAATGTTACTTGTAACGTTGGAGGATTTGGAATTGACGGTGCTGTATCTACTCTTATCGGGCAATCGTTGATAAATTCTGATAATTTGTGTTTTGGAGTTGTTGGGGATTTGGCATTCTTTTATGATATGAATGCAATAGGTAATCGTCATATTTCTAACAATTTACGTATAGTTTTGATAAATAATAATCGTGGTGAAGAGTTCAGGTTAAACCCTGTGTTGGAAGTACCTCTAAAAGAAAAAAATGATGTTTTGATTGCTGCAGGAGGTCATTTTAAAAACGGAGCAAAAGGATGGGCTGAATCTTGCGGGTTTAAGTATCTTTGTGCCGAAACAAAAGATGATTTTCAGGCTCAAATAAAGGATTTTTGTGTTGCTAAATCAGATAAACCGATATTATTTGAGGTGTTTACGACAGACGAGAATGAGAAAAAAGCCCTGGCTATGTTGAAGGCTGGTGGTGTTGTTCCTGTTAAAAAAGAAAAAGAATCGCTGGTGAAAAAGATAGGTAATATATTATGTGGAAAAAGAAAAAAATAAATAGAGAGAAGATAAAAACATGGTTCGTAACAGGAGCCTCGAGCGGAATTGGACATGAGTTGTGTAAGCAGTTATTGGTTCGTGGATATAATGTAGTTGCGGTTTCAAGACGAGTTCCTGATTTTATCCATGAAAATGCGCTTTGTCTTTCTTGTGATGTTACCAGTATTGAAAGTATTAAAAATGCTGTAGAACAAGCTGTTGCAAGGTTTGGCAGAGTCGATGTCTTATCTAACAATGCAGGGTTATCTTCGTATAAAACAGTTGAGGAAGAACCTGTAGAGAAAGTTCGCCAAGTTATGGAAACTAATTTTTGGGGTTCGTACAATACTATCCATGAATTATTACCGAGATTTCGGGAAAATAAAAATGGTACAATTATTAATATGTCTTCTGAATGCGGTTTGATAGCACGCTCTTTCGGGGTTGCTTATTGTTCTTCAAAACACGACCTGGAGGGGTTAACTTCAACCCTTTGGCTAGAAACAAAACGTTTTTGCAGAGTTATGTCGGTTGAATTAAGCCATTTCCCGGGAACTGCGCTGGGGGAAGGTGAAGAAAAAGGTGTAAGTCAATTTAAAGAATACAAAAAAATACCTTGGCTTGCCGTGAATGTGAAAAATAATCCTAATAACAGTTTAGCAAAAGCAGTAGAGTTTATTATTGATGAAACTGAGAATGAAAGACTGCAACGTCGTTTGATGTTGGGAAAAGATATAATTCCTAAAATTAAGAATGAAATAGAATCTTTATTACAAGATTTAAAATCTTCAAAAGCTAGAGCCAGAGCTTGTGCAAACAAGAAAAACAGTAAGAATTTCATTCAAAAGCTTTTCAAATAGGGATAGCAGGAGTAGGGACAGATGGATAAGAAGAGTAATTGTTTAATATTAAATTTGTGGTCGTGTACGAATTATGGTGCATCTCTAACAAGTTGGGGTGTGCAATGTTTGGTGGAAAAACTGGGTTATAATGCGCAGGTTATTAATTACAAGCCGAAAATCGGACTGCCGCATTATGGCACTTTTGCCGAAACTTTTGCGCAGAAGTATTTGAATCTGACTGAACCGGTAAATAATTACAATGATTTTATTGCATTAAATAATATCGCTGATAATTTTATTGTCGGTTCCGACCAGGTTTGGAATCCGGGGATTATGAATACTCACCATTCCGGAGTCAGCGAAAATATTTATTTGCTGGATTTCGTTCAGAACGGTAAAAAGAAGTTGTCTTATTCCGCAAGTTTTGGCAAGGCTAAGTTTCTTAACCCGACTGCTAAAAACGATTATAAAGAAACTTTTAAGTATTTTATTAACCAATTTGATGATATTTCGGTTCGTGAGGATGACGGTCAGGTTATTTTGGAACAGTTGTTCGGCGTAAAATCAACCCAGTTGATTGACGGAGCTTTCAATATTCCAAAAGAAAAACTTGAAGAGATGACTAAAAATTTCACCTCTGACGGAAAATATATCGGTTGTTATGCTCTGCCTTATTTTAGCAAGCAAAAATGGTATGAAGATATTTTGAGTAAAATAAGTGAAAAAACAGGTCTGCCAATTAAGAAGCTTGAATTCAATACAGATGTTCAAGTCGAAGAGTGGCTTGCTTTTATAAAAAATGCAGAATTTATGATTACGGATTCTTATCACGCACTTGTTTTCTCGATAATATTCAACACTCCGTTTCTGCAGGTTAAAAACGCGCAGACTCAAAGCCGCTTTGAATCGTTATTTCGCTTGTTTGAAACGGAAAACAATTCTATTGGACAGAATGACAGCTATGATTTGGATAAAATATTAGCCCCGGTTGATTGGGATAAAATAAATACAATTATTGACCGAGAAACAACAAGAGCACAGCTTTGGATGAAAAATGCCATTGAAAATTCGAAAAATCCTAATAGCTATTGCGCTTATATAAATTATTTTATTTCAAAATCTTCAATGCAGGATGCTGTGTTAAAACGTAAGCTGCATTTACTTGCAAATAAAGGAAAATTCCAGCGCAAATACTATCTTTACAAAGTGCTTTCCTCAATCGCTTTTGGCGGATTGCGCAAAAAATTCAAGCAAAAAAGAAAGAAATATAAAGCTTTGGTTAAAGAAATTAGGAATTTTTAGTATAAATAACGGCGAGAGATTTTCTCTCGCCGTCGATTTTATATTTTATGCTGATAAATCTTTCAAGATTTCATCAGTGTAAGTTTTATCATTTAATTCGGTACTGATTTTGCCTGTTTTAGATTCGTTTACGTACTTGTTCTTTATTGCAACTTTTTTTGTTGCACCTTGCAGATACCATTCGTATTCAATGTCAATATGCCCCACATCAAGTGCTCTGTATCCGAATTTCGCAAGGTCATATGCTAATACTGTTGCGGTTGGGCCGAGCGCAATCAGAAAAAGTACATCTTTAGACTGTTGTCTGCATTCATTGAGGAGTTCGTTGTATTTTGTCCAGGCACTTTTTGCGGGTCCGAGTATTCTTTTTATTGATTTTGCACCGCTGAACAAGTCGTTCTTATATCCCAGGCGGGAATATTTCCCCTCAACTATAATTATGTCTTTGTCTGAGAATAGTTTTTTGAATCCGTCAAATAATTCTTTGCATTCTGATTTGTTTTTGTTGCCCAAATATAATCTTGTTACATCCGTATCTATATATTTTTTATTCATATCAAGGATTTGGTACACTTTTTCTCTGTTATAGACAAAATACTCGCGCCAAAAATTTGCACAGGCATCTGTTACCGCATCAAGGTTTCCGAATTTATCAGGGATTCCTACTAAGATATTTTCATCATTATTTTTCAAAATTTCACTTAATCTTGCTGCAAGGTCTTCTGAATAGTCCTGAAACGCGAGGTCGTGTCCGAAAATCAGGTTGAATTCTCCATCTCCGTATCTGCTCATTGATTTGTTTGAGTTGAGCAGAATTTCGAGAGTTTCTTTTCGGTTTTTAATTTTTGGAAGAAGTACACTGTTAGAATTATTTTCAAAAAGAGTATTTAATAATTTTACCTCTTTTTTACTTTTTCTGTTTGTTCTGATTTTTATTTTTATTCCCAAAAATTTTATTATCAGATGCTCGGGTTTCTTTTCAATTTTCATAGCATGCCTCCGGTTCAATTTTATTACAAAAGCTTGATAAATTAAAGCTAAGTCCCGATTTTTTTAATGTGAAATTTTGTGAAAATTTTGCTAAATTTTTGGCGAAAATATCTTGATAAAACAAGGTGTTTTTGATAACATTAGAGAAAAACAGTTATGTTTGGAATAAGAAAAACAGGGAGGTTTTGATGAACAAAAGAACTCGTAGCTTATACGTAGTTGCAGCAATAGCTTCTGTTGTTTTAGGAAGCTACGGTACGGCAAATGCTGTTGAGTATACTTCATTGAGAGATGCTATTGATGCTACAGCCAGTGTTCGTGAATATACGATAGGAGCTGCTGGTAATACTGATATTTTTGGCGAAAACGGTTTAACTTTAGTTACCGGAGATTTAGGTGCAATGAATGGCGGTCCCGGTGCAACTTTAACTATAAGTGCCAGTGAATCCAGAAAAGGTTTATTGGGGGATGATTATGCTAATTCTCTCGGTTTTACAGTAGGTTCCGGTCAAATTTTAAATTTAGAAAATATAGAAGTGACCAACTATAATGTTGCATTAACCAATAACGGCGGTACATTAAACCTTAACGGAGTCAATATTGATTTTAACGATGAGTACGATTTGGTTCAATCAAGTGGTACAACTAATTTATCCGGTATTACAAGTTTTGGTCTACAAGGAATTGTTGGTTCCGGAACTATTACTAACAGCGGGGAAGCTTTTTTTGACGGAGATAACAGTGGTTTTACCGGAACTTATACTCAAAGTGACGGCAGAACATTAGTTACTCGTGAAAGTAAGGCTTTTGGCGGGACAATTTCAATTGACGATGGGACTTTAATTTGGAGTACCGATGAAGCTAGAGTTAATGGTTCTCGCTTAATAATGGCAGATGGTACAGAGCTTATTGTCGGTGACGGAGGTTCATATACGGCAAGTTTGTCTGAAGGAGCAAATGATTCTGTTCAGAATGCTAAAATCACAATCAATACCAGTGCAGAATTGAGTTTGGATAAAACGATTGCGCTGGCGCAGGACGTGACAAACAATGGTACATTAAACTTGAATCGCGGAGGAAATCTTAACCACGATATCAGCGGAAGTGGTGTGCTGAATACCGGAAATTACACTTATAATGTTCTTGGTGCTTTAGGTTCAGATATTAACTTCCACGGTACAAATTCAACTATCAATTTTAATAATAACAACAATGTTGATAACATCGGCAGTAATTTGGCGGTTGTTACAGGTGGTACCAATTCAGGTTTAAGTTTGAATATTGATGCTTCTGCACCAACAACGATTACAACTAATTTGAATGTTGATAATTCTGCTATTCAAAATCTGACATTTAACAGTGGAACAATCAATTATAACGGTAATCTTTCTGGTGTAGGACCTGTTGTTAATAAAACTAATACAAGTTTTGGCGGTAATAACAGTTCATACACAGGAACTTATACTCAAAATACTGCAAATGCTGTAACAACATTTGCAGCAGGTAGTCAAGCTTTTGGCGGTGATACAAATATTACTCAGGGTACATTGAATTGGAATACAACAAATGCCTTAGGCGGAACCTTGACAATGGACAATAACGCTAACCTTAACGTTGGCGGAACATTGACTGTCGGAACCGGACATACTGTTCAAAATTCTAATATCACAGTTAATAACGGTGGTATATTTAACCTTAATCAAGCTGTTAATTTAGGTCACGCAGTGACTGTAAATGATAGCGGTGCGATAAACTTTATGCAGGGTGGTACAATAAATCAAGCCATTAATGGTTCAGGTACTGTTGGAACTGCGGATAAGGCTTACACAATTACGAGTGCATTAGCAAATACTATTAAGTTTGTGGCAAGCGGTTCTGATATTACATTGTCAGGTAATAATATAAACCAAAACCTTGGAGTTGTGACGGGTGCTAATGCTAATAATACAGGCTTAGATTTGGTAGTAAGTACAACAAATGCTACAAAAAATATCACAGCTGATATTGATTCATCAAAAGCTTCAACTGTTACTTTCGATGGCGGTGATGTTAATCTAAGCGGTAATATTACAGGCAGCGGTAATGTTATAACCAATGCTTACAGATATGATATTACCGGTGCGTTAGATTCAACCGTAAAATTTGATTCTACAAGTTCTGATATTTATTTAAGCGGAGCTAATGTTAACCAAAACCTTGGTGTTGTAACAAGCGGCAGTGCTAATAATTTAGATGTAGTCATTACGGGTCCTGCTACTATTGATAAAAACGTTACAGTTAACGGAACAAATGTTGCTACAGTAACATTTGATAGCGGTAATATCAGCTACTCAGGTGCTATCTCAGGTACTGCAAACGGTGTTATTACAAATAAAGCCAACACAACATTTAGCGGTGATAATAGCGCGTATATAGGTGGTTACACTCAAACTCAAGGAACAACAACTTTTGCTGACGGCAGCAAAGCTTTTGGTGGAACAACAACTATCAATAGCGGTACTTTGAACTGGAATACAAATAATGATTTGACAAGCGGTACCTTAACAATGTCAGATGGTACAACCCTTAATGTAGGCGGAACTTTAACCATTGATGGTACAAGTTCTGTTCAAAAAGCTAATGTCAAAGTTGATGGCGGAGAGTTAAATCTTAATAACAATATCAATTTGACTCATAATGTTACAATGGCAAATAATGGTACTTTGAACTTGAACAAAGGCGGTACATTAAGTGTTGCCGTAAATGGTTCAGGTACTCTTGCTACTGCTGCTGACTCTTACACTATTACAGGTGCTATTGGTCAAAATATCGGTTTTGTATCTAATTCTTCAACCGTTAATTTATCAGGAAATAATACCCAAAATAACTTTAGTAAAGTTGTAAACGGTACAAATAACGGTTTGGATTTGATGTTAAACACAGGTATAACAACCTCTGAAAATGTAAATGTTGATGGTTCAGCAATTGAAAGCCTGGCTTTTGGCAATGGTACATTTAATTATACCGGTAATGTTTCAGGTTCAGCACCCGGGGTTATTACAAATAGCGGCAATACAACTTTCTCAGGTACAAATACATTCAACGGTACCTATACTCAAAGCGGTGGTTCTACAACATTTGCAAATGGTAACGCTGTATTTGGCGGAGATAAGAATATAAATGCAGGAACACTTACCGTAAACGCTGCTGCGCTTGATTATGGCAAAGTTCATTTGGGTGATAATACCACATTCACTCATACAACAACCTCAACTTCTGCAACTTCTGTCGATGTTGATAATTCGGTTGTTGATTTTAAAGGAACCGGAGCAGGCGCGGCATTTAATAACGGTATTTATAATCTTTCTAATGTGACTTCTGCAGAGGGAAAAACAAACACCGTAACATTTAAAGATGCATCAATTACACTTGCCGGAACTGATTACACCGGCGGTACAAATTATGTATTAAATAATACTGAACTTAATTTAATGCAGCCGACTGATACAACTAACCCGTCAATACAAGGTGCAATTAAGAATTATGTGTTTGATAATTTAACTGCATCAAACGCTTCTAAATTAAGCTTTAATGTAAATATCCTTGGTGCGGATGAAAACGGTGTTAATAAAATTGCAACTGATACAGTTACCGTAAATAACGGTAATGCGAAATTTAATCTTGGTAATATTTGGATTACCGGTGAAGAAAACGGTTATCGCGGCGACTATACGACTGATACAAATGTTTTAACAGGGGCATCATTTAATACCGCATCAACCGGCTCTATCCTGGGTGCAACAACATCTTGGGTATATGATGTGAAAGTTAGTGATAGTACAATTTCTTTAGGAATTAAAGACTATGCAGATAATTTAACACTAAAAGAAATGAATAACACTGATGGAACAAGATTCTTCCAATTCTCAAATAATGATCATAGAGATTATGTTATTAATGAATCTTTGGGAGCAACTGAATCCGGAAAATTTGATGTAATCGGTAATTCATACAAAAACGTTATTGATGGTAACAATCAGTACAGTTTCTTTGATATCTCAGGTGAAACTGAACTTAATGTAACAAATATCGTTTTACAAAATGCTAACAAAACCGGTGAAGGTTCTGCAATCAATAATAACAGCACAAGTGGTACGGTTAATTTGAACAATGTTGCAGTTAACAATGCCGGCGGAAACAGTGCTGTTTATAATAAAGGCAGTCTGAATCTTGAAAACGTAACCTTCTCATCAAGCAATGGTTTTGATATCAATCAAGACGGCGGGGGCACTGTTTTATCAGGTACAAACTCTATCATTTCAGGTGTAACCGGTACCGGTACTATCGAAAACAAAGGTAACTCAACTTTTGCTGGTGACAATAGCGGATATACAGGAAGTTACACTCAAACAGCCGGTACAACAACTGTTGCTGCCGGAAGTGATGCTTTTGGCGGTCAAATTTCTATCGACAAGGGTACTTTGAACTGGTATACCGATAATGATATGACAAGTGGGGCAACTCTTACAATGACGGATGATACAACTCGATTGGTCGTAGGTAATGGTACAGATGATGCTCACTTGACCATCGCAGATACAAGTACTGTTGATGGTGCAAATATTACAATTAATAGTAAGGGTATTTTAACTTTTGAAAACGGTTTTGATAGCCTTGCTCATAATATTACTGATAACGGAAGGCTTGAACTTAGCACGGCAGATAGTACATTATACAAAAATGTTACCGGTAACGGTGTTGTTTATGCCGATGAAGATTTCAACCTGTTTGGATCTCTTCAAAATACTATCAAATTCCAATCAGATAATGTGACTGTT
Source organism: Muribaculaceae bacterium (assembly GCA_023665935.1). Lineage (GTDB taxonomy): Bacteria > Cyanobacteriota > Vampirovibrionia > Gastranaerophilales > Gastranaerophilaceae > Zag111. The sequence continues at coordinate 82,719 of JAMPCZ010000001.1, forward strand.
AATCTAAAATCAGATGATAATCATAAGTATATTGATAATAACTTAGGTGTTATTTCAGCTTCTGCGTTATCTCAAGGTGAAAACAACAAAAACTTAGAAGTTATTGTTGAAGCTCACGAGCCGACTACAATCACTTCAAATGTTACTGTTGATGGTACAAGATTCAGCCACTTGGAATTCAAAGAAGGCGATATTGATTTCAGAGGAAACCTTACAGTTGGCGGAACAGGTGCTGATGCAGGTATTGTAGATAACGATGTTAACTTGACGATGATTGGAAATATCACAAGTTCTGCTGCCGGTTCAGGTATTATCAATAACAAAAACAATTTAACTATCTTAGGTAACGCTTCAGGTTTTACCGGAAAATATAATCAGGATAGTGCTGATAATGTTACTACGGTTGATGGCAGCGGACAGTTCTTTGGCGGTACTTCAAGTATCAAAGACGGTATATTGAACTGGTTTACATCAACTGATATCAAAGATACTGCTAAATTAACAATGGATGCCGGTAATCTTAATATCGGTAAAGTTGATGAAAACGGTAATGTCGTCGGAACTTCAATTTTGACATTGAATGCTAATAAGACTATTAAAGATGATGTTATTGTTACTGTTAATACCGGTTCAACATTAAACGCTGCAGGTATCAAAGACCTTACATTATCTAATGAAGATAATTGGGCAGGCAAAGTTAACGTAACTTCAGGCGATTTGACTATTGATAACGTTAAATCTAACGGTATTCTTACTGCAAGCGGCGGTGATGTTACTCTTAAATCAGGAACTCTTAATTTAGGTACCGGTAGTGATGTTCAAGAGGGTGCAACAGTTTCTTTAGCTGATGGCACAACTACAAATGTATCAGGTGGCGGAAAGCTTGCTCTTAATAATCCTGATTCTTGGGTTGGCGATATCAATGTTAATAAAAACGGTACTTTAACTGTTAACAATATCAAATCTAACGGCAAATTAGTCGCAACAGACGGTGTTGTAAAAGTTTTGAACGGACCGTTGACAATTGCGGCTGATGATTCAATTGCTCAAGCTGTAGATGTGACAATTAATGAAAAAGCTACAGTTTATATTAAAGGCGGCGATGTTGATTTAAACGGCAAGATTGCCAACGAAAATCCTGATTCTTGGTTAGGTAAAATCGAAATTACTGACGGGACTTTGGATTTGAATAACTTGAACGGAAATGGTGTTCTTGTTGCAAGAGATGGCGGTGAAGTTAATCTCAATGCCGGTGAACTTATTATTGGTAAAAACAGTATAATTGCCGGTAATAACGCAGATGGAAGCAGTACTGCCGTTAATATTGCTAAAAATACAACCGTACGTATTAAAGACGGCGGTGAAGTTACATTCAACGCTAACGATAAATGGGAAGGTATTATTAACCTACAAAAAGAAGGTACTTTAAATATTGAAGAATCTGCTGAAGGTATCTTACACGCAGATGATGGTTATTTGAACTTCTCAACAGGTAAATTAATTATCAAAGACGGTTCATATATTGAAAAAGAAACTCTTATCGATATTCCTGGCGAACCAAAAATCGAACCTGATTATCCAAACGGTTCAATTCTTCAAATCGAAGGCGGCGGTAGAGTTGCTGTAGATAATGAAGATAAATGGAACGGTGAAATCTTCCTTAACGGTGGTACTTTGGATTACTATGTAAACAAAGACAAAACCGAAACAGGATACACCGGTACATTGACCGCTGATAAAGGTAATTTGAACTTATTTGAAGGCTCAATCCTTAATATTCAAATTCCATCTCAGGTACAAGATGCTGTAACTGTAGATATCAGAAATGGTGCACTTGTTAAACTTAAAGAAGATGCTGAATTCAGACTTGATTCAGCTACAGGTGATAAATGGAACGGTATGATTAACAATGCCGGTGGTAAGTTGATTACTACAGAGCTTCAAAACGATACCGGTAATGGCGGCGGCTTGCAGCAAACTGCAGGTTCTTCAACCTTCCAGGATAATTCTCATATCTACATTACTAATGACGGAAGTTACATCAAAGGCGGGGATTTGAATATCTATAACAATTCAAGCTTATTCCTTGGGGCAGCTACTTCTGAATTAACTGTTGATAATTTGAGAATGACAAATAATTCATTACTCAATGTAATGAACGATAAATTGAATCTTTCACATATCGGTGATATGACCGTAAGCGGAAAGAACGATTTTGCAATCAATTTGGCTCCGCGTTCTTGGGAAAATGATAAATTTATTGTAGATAATATTTTATCAGGAGATGAGAAAGGTACCGTTCATATTTCCGATTTTGACTTCTTGGGCCGCTGTCCGATAGATTGGCATATCAAATATCACGTGTTTGATGCTAAGTCAATTAAGGATGTTGATTTCACAACTACTGATAAGGAAATCTTTACTCCAATCGGTTGGTATGATTTGAAATATACAGGCGGTGGAACCTTTACTTCTAACTTGACTCGTTATAACCCTCAAGTATTCAGAGGTCAGGTATCAACACTTGCTATGCATAACAACCAATTGGCAATCGATGATATGCTGCTTAATCACGTGAGCTTGCATAGTGAAAGAATGCTGGGTCAAAGAACTAACCAATACGCAATCAATGATTTAAGATTTGCTCCTTACCAATATACTAAAGAAGATGGCGGATTATGGTTCAAATCTTATGTGAATTTTGAAAACTTGTCTATGACACAAGGTATCAGAGCTGGTAATAATTCTTACGGTTCAATTATCGGTGCGGATTTGCCGATGGTTGATATGAAAAACGGCTGGAAATTCTTACCTACTGCATATGTTGGTTATAACGGTTCTCACCAATACTTCAGTCATATGGGTATGTACCAAAACGGAGCACAAGCCGGCTTTATGGGAACATTCCTGAAAAATGACTTCATTGGTTCTGTAATGGCATATGGCGGCGGATATTATAATGAAATGTCAGTTGCAGGATATAATGACCAAACAGAAAACTGGTTTGCAGGTTCAGCAGCTAAGGTTGCATACAATCTGCATGCCTCAAAACATTTCACAGTACAACCGACAATGTTCTTGTCATATAATGCCTTCGGTAAACAAAACTGGAGTACCGATTTCGGTATTATGCATATGAACACATCTATGATGAATGGTGTAAACGTAGCTCCGGGTATGAACTTTATTTATGCAAGAGAAACCTGGAACTTATATGCAACAATTCAATATATGTATAATATAAACGAACAAGTCGGTGGTTATGCTGGCAGAGTTGCTCTAAATAACTTGGAGATGAAACATGGATATCTTCAATATGGATTTGGGGTTTCTAAAACTTGCAAAGACAGATTGAGTTCATTCCTGCAAATCTTGTTCAGAAACGGCGGAAGAACCGGTGTTGGTTTCCAATTGGGATTACAATATCTGTTCGATTTCCACAAACCTGTAAATGTTAAAAATAATGACAAGTCAAAAGTTGTTAAAGTTAACAATAAGGTTAAAGCGGTAGAAGAACAACCAACTAAAAAAGTTATTAAATCTTTATAGATGAAATAATATAACAGTGGCGCGGATTGCAATTTTGCAATCCGCGCCTTTTGTTTCAGATAAATATAATTTTTCCTATGTAAATAAAAAATACGTTTTCGGTGACAGAGGTATTTTTTTATGCTAATAATATAAGTGATACATCTGCGTATTAAAAAAACAAGATTTCGAGGTTGTTAAGTATCTGTTTGACTAAGATATGTATTAAAGGATTATAAGCATGGAAAAAAATAGTATCCCTGAAATAATAAAAGACTTTATAAAAAATCAAAGGTTTATCACAAATTATAAAAGAATGTGGCCATATGTTAAGCCTGTTTGGTTCAGAGCGATACTTTCAATGGTGATTTGTATTCCTATTGGTGCGCTGGATGCGGTTATTGCTTTAGCGTTAAAACCTTATATGGATATTGTTATGGTTGATAAAAGTATTCAATCACCTTGGTATATTCCATTGGGAATTGTTGCATTTACTTCGGTTCAGGGCGGATTAAAATATTTGTCTTCCTATCTTTCAACCTGGGTTGGCGGAAAAATTACTAACGGTTTAAAGCTGACATTGTTTCAAAAATTGTTAACTTTTGAAACCGCGTTTTATGATAAGAAAAAATCCGGAGATGTTGTTTATCAGTTCAATAATCAGGCTGATAATGCCTGTTCCGGGTTGTTAAATAATTTAAGTGTGTTTTTGCAGAGAATATTCTCATCTGTTTCTTTGGTTTGCGTTTTGTTTTATAATTCCTGGCAGTTAGCATTGATTGCTGTTGTGGTGCTGGGCTGTGCGTTTGCACCTGTTGCAAGGATTCAAAAGCGCATCAAGGATGTTATGAGTAAAACCGTTGTGGCTGATGCTGCAATTATTACTGAGTATAACGAGGTTTTTGCAGGTAATAAAACAATTACTTCTTATAATCTGCAAAAGCATGAAACTGATAAGTTTAAATGGATTTTGCATAATATCTTTAACTTGAAAATAAAAATGGTTCAAAAAACTCAGTGGTTGTCACCTGTAATGCACATAATTGTGTCTATCGGTATTGCTGCGGCAATCGGTTACGGCTCCCATTTGATTATGACCGGTAAAATTACCAGCGGTAACTTTGTATCATTTATTACTGCTTTGATTTTGCTTTATACTCCTGTTAAAAATATCGGAAATAATTTGAATTCTGTTCAGTTATCGTTCTATGCGATTGAAAGAATTTTTAAGCTGTTGGATACTATTCCTAAGATTAAAAACAAAGAGAATGCAAAAGTTTTATCAAGAGATTATAAAGAAATTTCGTTCAACGGAGTTAGTTTTGAATATACCAAAAAAGTTCCGGTGTTGAAAAATATCAACCTGAATGTGACCAGAGGTCAAACTGTTGCGTTTGTTGGTAATTCCGGCGGAGGAAAATCCACGATTGTAAGTTTAATCCCAAGGTTCTATGATGTTAAATCTGGCGGAATTACCATTGATGGTACGGATTTAAGAGATTATACTTTAGAATCGTTAAGACAGAATATTGCGGTTGTCTTTCAAGATAACTTCTTGTTCTCGGGTACAATAAAAGAAAATATTTTACTCGGTAACGAAAAAGCAACTGATGAACAAGTTGATAAAGCTATAAAAATGGCATATTTGGAGGACTTTATTTCTGAGCTTAAGGACGGATTGAATACTCAAATCGGTGAAAGAGGTATCAGACTTTCAGGCGGTCAAAAGCAGCGTGTTGCTATCGCAAGAGCGTTTTTGAAGGATGCTCCGATTATTATTTTGGACGAAGCAACCAGTGCGCTTGACAATAAAGCGGAAGCTATTGTACAAAAAGCGATTGATAATTTGATGCAGGATAAGACGGTATTTGTAATCGCACACAGATTATCAACAATTCAGAACGCGGATAAGATTGTTGTGATAAATCAGGGCGAAATTGTTGAAACAGGAACGCATGAAGAGTTGCTGCAGCTTGAAAATGGGGCATATCAAGCTCTTTATAATATGCAGTTTAAGAAGCAGCAAACTGCTGTCAATGCGTAATATTAACATTTCCTATTTCCAATGCGGATAATATTCTATAGTTATCACGTCTGTTGGTTTTATTATTGAATGTCCGCCTTTTATCAGGTTTGTCAATGAGCCGACAAAAGGTATCGGAGTCAGCGACCATTTTAGCGGATAAACCCAAAAGCAGCGGTTTGTTCCCTCTTTTGAATAAATGTTTAAAAGTTGAGAGTCTTTTATTCCAGGTATTTCAAATTTTACGGTGATTTCTGCTGGAAAACCGTTCATTCCGCTTGTTATAACCGTTTCGATTCTGCCTTTGATAATTTCATTTTTAGTTAGGATTTTTTCTTCGTTATAAACGACATCGTTAACCGCTTTGAATTCAATATAATCCCCTTCATTCATCCCGTCTTTTGTAGAAATTTCATCAATAATAGTTAATTCTATCGGGATAGAATATGTGGATTCGTAATTATATTCAAGTTCTTGTGCGGACATTGCAGGTGCTGCGATTAAAGCTAAAAAGATTAAAACCGTGAGTATTTTATTCATATTTTAGCTCCTCGGTTGATTTAGTTCGGATTTTTTCAGCCAGCATTTTTCTGTTTTCCAATGATGTTAACAAGAAATTTTGGTAATATTCGTTATTAATATATTCATTGTTTTCAAGGTATTGCGGATACTTGTAGGTTATGTATTCATAAATTACTGCAAGTCTTTTTGATGTCAGGTTATGTCTTGAAAATTTGTCGAATCTTTTTTGCGGACAGGTTATTTATGAATACAATTAAAGCCAGTGGATTGTAACCGGAATTTACCATAAAATCCACCGCCGCTTTGTCTGCGGCTATCTCAAATTTTTTAGCTCCAAGTGAAACTTGAATACTGCTTACTGTGCCGTTTTTACCTTTGTAACCTTTTAGGGCTGTCGAAATTTCTCTTGAGAGCATTGCCGCTAATTCATCATCTGTTTTTACTGATTGGTATAATCCGTCGTAGATTACAACTTGACGATTTGATAATGTTTTATCCGCGCTCAAAATTTTCTTTTTTTCTCTTTTATCGTATGTAAAAATTATACGTTTGGTTATTTTGTTTTTGTTTAGAATATTGGTACCCACTTTATCAATGCGGCATTGGATTGTGTTTTCGTTTGCTAATCCGTAATTCTTGGCGTTAACAGGCAAAATTATAAATAGTAGTAAACATAGCGTTAATAGAAATCTCATTTTAGGCTCCTTTTTATTTTTATTATTCTAGCATATTTTTACCCGATTGGCTAATTGTTTCTGTTGCATTTTTCTAAATGTTTTATTAAAATAGGAAGAAAAGCGAGGAATTTTATGAAAAAGATTTTGTGTGTTTTGATGTTATCACTGATTCCCTTGTCTGCGTTTGCCGGTTCATCATATTTGGATGCTCAGTTGAAGGATGTTGATAATAATATGCGGTATAATACCGTGAAAAAATATTCAAGGAGTTATCAGCAATGGAGTGTAAAAACACGAAATATTCAGAATTTGAAAGATCCCGGGTTAATTAAACTATCTTCTGCTGAAAAGATTTCTGATGCAGATTATAAAGCAAAATTGGCAAAAGATGAAGAGGTTTATAAAAAGTTAAAACCGAAATTAAAGGCTTATAATGAGGTTGAATATTACTCTGTGTATAGGGTTGCTGAGCGTTTGGTTAGGGCTAATAATTTAGACTATGTTAACTGGCGTATTGCGGTTCGTAAAACCGTCGATACAGTCAATGCTTATGCAAATAACGGAAATTTTGTTTGTATATTTACAGCTCTTTATGACAGTGTTTCTTCAAATGAGGATGCGTTAGCTTTTGTTTTGGCTCACGAAATGGCGCATAATATCCTGGGGCACACCCAGCGCAGATATGAACATGCCCATCGAACTGCACATCTTCGCAGTACTGTGGGTTCTTTCTATCGTGATTCTCGCAAAATGGAATATATGGCGGATGCCGAAGCTTTTATCTTGCTTTATAAAGCAGGATACTCTCCTCAAAAAGCGATGGAAACTTTGTATGTTTTAGATGCAATGCCTCAGGTAAAAACAATTTACGCTTCTCATCCTATGACTAAAAAGCGTATTCAAAGTGCTTATGCAAATATAAAAGTTCTTGATCCGAACTGGGTGGATGTAGGCAGATATAATATCTACAACAGTGATGTTATCGTTGGTAAAAAATCCGGAGACAGAGTTTCTTTTGTTATGGATAAGGCAAAAAAAGTTAAGGAATTTTACCAGCCTGAAAACTATGAACAACGATTGACTCGTATGGCTTATGTAAGCTATCTGAACGGAAATATGGAAGATGCCGCAAAGTGGTTTTCAAAACTTGCAAAAGAAAGCGGCAAGTATGAACACTATTTGTATTTGTCGTATGCTCAGCAATATTTGTATGATTTTACAAAGAAGAGTTCACACTTGAAAAAAGCTGTAACTGCTGCTGAAAATGCTTATCAATACGCTTCGAATGATAAAAATGTTAAAGCTCAATATGACGAAGTGACTTCTTTGGCGAATTCTTTACAGCTTTAGTTTGGGGTGAACTGTTTAGTATGGTGCTTTCTCAAAATATTACTCAGTATCTTGAAAAATCTAAGTTAAACGGTCGATATTGCAGATGGCGTAAATACATTGTAAACGTGTTTATTACTCCTATTTCTGCACCTGTTTCCAATAAAGATTTTTATTATTCTGAGGTGTCACGTGCGGTTCAGGTTTGGAATAGATTTTTAACAAGTTCTGCGATAGGTGTGCAGTTTAATATAATAAATTCGGCTGTCGGTGCGGACGTTGTAATTCATTGGACAAAAGTCGGCAGGGTATTTGAGGGAATGTGTAAATATCCGTCTATAGTGAATGGTGAGTTCCGTAAAATTTCTATTGATGTCGGATTGAAAAACGAGTTGTCCGGGAAAAATACAACGGATGAAAGTATTTTTTTTGTTATGATGCACGAACTTGGGCACTCATTGGGGCTTGGGCATGGTATTGAGGTGGACGATTTAATGTTTGTTCCGCATCAAAAAAATATTTCGCAGCCTTCCGAGAATGATTTGTATGTGCTGAAAACTATTTATAGCTCTTAGTTAATGTCTATTTGTGGTTTGAGAAAATTTCATCTTCCAAGGCTTTTGTTATTGAATATTTCCAATTGTTTTCTATGTCATTAACAAACGGCTTAACAGAAGGGAAAAACAGGGTGCTTTCGCCCGATAAATCTATCCAGCGGTAGTGAAAATCATGGTTGAATAATCCGAGAGTTTTTTGCCGACTGCGCCTGCAAGGTTCATTATGCAGTTGTCGGTAGTGATTATAACGTCACAATTTTCGATTGCCGCTGCGGTTTGTTCAAAGTTTTCAAAATCTTTCACTATATTGTGAATATCATGATTATTGAAACAATTAAATGCTTCGTCCGGCACATCTTTTGTGAATGAGTAAATTTCTACATCTTTTAAATTATCAAGCGGCAAAAGTTCTTTGATTTCAATATCTCGTGAGCGGCTGCCAATGGGGTTCCCTTTGAATGCTATACCTATTTTAAGTTTGTCATTGTTGAAATATTTTTCTTTAAATTCCTGAACTAAATCTTCTCTAACCGTGATTGATTTTTCTCCGACCGAAATGTTATCTAAATTTACGTTTAGAACTGCCGAAATACTCATGCAAGGGATTATATAATCGTAATCAAAGGTGTTTAAATCAATTTCTCCGGCTTTAACAACTTCTATTCCGTAGGGATTGTTCCCGAATAGTTCATAAAGTTGGTGGAATGCTGCAAAAACAACACGTTTGGCGCGTTTCATTACTCGCGGTAAGTATCCCCAAGCCAAAATGTTATCTCCGTAGCCCATTTCGTAATAAACCAAAAGTGTTTTGTCAGAAAGGTCTTCGCCTTTCCAGGTCGGCTTGTTTACTTTAGGGAAAGATACGCTGTCGCAGGTGAATCTTGCATCCCAATATTTGTAATGTTCTTCAAAATTTTTATCACACAGGCAAAACATAGAATAATCAAACTTATCGCGCTCTGATAATTCTCCCAGTGCAAATATTTTTTCCCAATATTTTTTGCCGAGTTCGTAATCTTTTGTCTTGAATGTCATTGTTATTACGTTTTTTAGGTGTGTATGATCATTTGGTGCTGATTCAGCGGTTTTGATAAATATCTCTTGAGCTTTGTAAGCGTCATCCATATTCCCTTCTGACATGTAACGGCTATTGTAGTAACATCCCAAAAGTGAATAATAATAGGGTTCAGCCGTTTCATTTCTCATCTCTATATACTTTTCAAGAAACTTAATAGCAAGAGTGAAATTCTTTTGCTCGTTGAAAAATTCTGCACGTTTTAAGCATTCATAGTCGTTCTGAATTTCCAACTCCTCAAGATGTTTTGTTGTCTTATTTAATGATTTTTCATCATTCAGATTTTTAAAACAGATGATTGATTTCTTTATTGCTTCAATATTAACTTCTTCATAATATAGAATTGTGTTGCAGCATTTTAGTGCATTTTTCCAGTCTTCGTTTTGGATATATTCATCACTAAGATTCCAAATCACTGTAGAAAATTCGTAGTAAGCATTGAGATACTCATTATCAATTCGCTGGAGTAACTTCTCATCAGTTGTTTTGATTTTGTGCAGTGTTCCTAAATATCTGTCGAAATTCTTTACTGCGGAATCTATATTCTTTTTTGAAGACTATTTCTCCAAAGGGTTTTATCTTTGCTTAGTTTTGATAATACGTCCATGATTGTATTCTATTTTATATAGCGCGATTAGTCTTCGTATAAATAAATGACATTTTAGGATATAAAGTTTATATTAATGTGCGTAAAGCTATGGTATAATAATAAATATAGTTTGGTAGTTTAATAAAGGAGATAAAAATGATTCCAATTTTTGATTCAAAACGTCAGTATGCACAAATTGGCGCAGAAGCTGAAAAAGCAGTATGTGAAGTAATGAGATCCGGATGTTATATCTTAGGTCCGAATGTTAAAGCGTTAGAAAGCGAATTAGCAACTTACATCGGATGCAAATATACAGTAGCCTTGAATTCAGGTACAGATGCTTTGCATATCGCATTGAGAGCTTTGGATATCGGAGCAGGAGATGAAGTTATCACAACTGCATTCACATTTGTTGCGACAGCTGAGGCAATCGGCATGGTTGGAGCAAAACCTGTGTTTGTTGATATTGATGAAGATACATTTAATATTGACCCTGCAAAAATTGAAGCTGCAATTACTCCTAATACAAAAGCTATCATTCCTGTTCACCTTTATGGTCAGCCTTGTGATATGGACGCAATTATGGCAATTGCTAAAAAACATAATTTGAGAGTGATTGAAGATTGCTGCCAAGCTATCGGTTCTTCATTCAAAGGTCAAAGAGTCGGTACATTTGGTGATATCGGATGTTACAGTTTCTATCCTACCAAAAACCTTGGTACAATGGGTGACGGCGGTCTTTGTACGGTTAACGACGAATCACTTAGAGATAGATTAATCGCTTTAAGAAATCACGGTTCAATGGTTCGCTATCATAACGATGAATTGGGTGTAAACAGCCGTCTTGATGAAATTCAAGCAGCAATTTTAAGAATTAAAGCAAAACACATTGATGAATGGAACTCTCAAAGAAGAGAACATGCTGCATATTACAACCAATTGTTCGCAGGTTGTTCTGATATTCAAACACCAAAGGAATTGGAAGATACTTATTGTGTTTATCACCAATATACAGTTAAAATTCCTAACAGAGATGAAGTTCACAAAATGCTTGGCGAAGCAGGTATCGGTGCTATGTTGTATTATCCGATTCCTCTACACTTCCAAAAAGTTAACGCTTGGCTTGGTATGGGTAAAGGTTCATTGCCTGTTACAGAAAGAAATACAGAACTTGTTATTTCACTTCCGATGTTCCCTGAGTTGACAAAAGAAGAACAAGATACAGTTGCAAGTACATTGATTTCTTGTATCGAAAAATCAAAATCCGCTGCAGCAGTGTAATTGAAGTTATAAATATCTAAGGCGGCTGAAATTTCAATATTCTGAATATATTTCAGAATGACGAACGTTTCAGCCGCCTTTTATTTGTTATGTAAAATTTTTTGCCGGATTGTTATTTATGTTATTGAATTGTAAGAATTAAACTGAAATGAAAAGTTTATGCTCACCTTTTGCAAGGTTTTGCTTTAATCCGTTTTGTCTAAAAATATCGCAATTTGCAAATTCGTTAAGTTTATCGGTTTCTTTACCTTCGAATTTTACTTGATGCAGATTATGTGCCGGAGAAGTTTGGATTGTAGTGTTATTTGTCAAACCGGTATCGGGCACACTGTATTGTGTGTTGAAATCTGTTCCGATTTTTGGTGCTATATTTATTCCGTTGAACTGCATTTTTTATCCTTTTTATCCGCTTATCACTGTTGTATACACCGCGCTGGTAGGTGCTATGCTTCCGACAGCGGGTATCATATAATATTTCTTACCGTTTGATTCCATACATTGCTGCGGATCTGTCATAGCCTTTTGGAATGCGAGGTTTACGTTAGGGCTAAATCCGATAGCGTTCCAGCAAGCTTGTAAGTTATTTTTTAAATATTTACCGAATGTGTTACTAATAACATTACAGGTTTCAGCGTCGGTTTTTCTGATGCCAAAGTTTGTTGAAGTGTACGTTGCGTTAAGTGCTGCTGTTTGA
>JAMPCZ010000020.1:0-11828 GCA_023665935.1 Muribaculaceae bacterium
GTTCTTTTTGTTATTATTTTACAAGCTTAATAATATCAGCAGTGATATCAGTTCCTCCGAAAAGAACAATACCTTTGCTTAACACAACGTTGTAGCCTTGAGCTTTAGCTTGATTTTCAATTTGTTTGGTAATAGCTGCATCGATAGTTTGTAGTTTTGCAGCATATTCTTTGTTCATTTTTTCTTTTTTAGCTTGAAGTTCTTTTGTATATTTTTCTTCTGCAGTTTTTTTCTTGTTTGCATCAGTAATTGCAGCTACATCTTTACGGGCTTTTTCGATAAATTTAACAATTTCATCAGCCTTAGCTTGCTGCTCTTTCTTAAGATTTTGAACTTGAGATGATGCGTTAACAACTTGAGGAACATCAACTATTGCTACGGAAAAGTCTTCTGCTTGAGCGGAAGTAAAGCTTAAAGCACCGCAAACAGCCAATGTTAATGCAAATAAACCTAAATTTTTCTTCATAATACTATCTCCTTTAACGAGTTTATATTAACATAAAATATTTTATTTTTCAATTTGATTTTTGTCGGAGAGTCTGTCGGGTCAAATATTTCAAGCTTGGTTGACTATTTAGTAATCCATTTGATTTATTTTTTTTTGTTACATCTTTACATGATTTTAGTAATCTTGTATAATGTATCAGTAGGTAAATATTATATACTACTTTAATTTTTGTAAAATAATAGTAACAAAAGTTAAAAAAAGGTTTTTATTTAACAATAATCGTAACAAAATATATACTGGGAAGATATAACTCAAGATATAAAAACAGATATACAACTATAAATTATAGAAGGTGAATAATACAATGAGAAAGATTAAGAAAAACAATCGATTGCTTGGAACGCTGTTAGCGGTTTCGGCCGTTTGTGCACTGTCAGTTTCAGGTGTTGGCTCATCTGCTTACGCTGTAGGCGAGGTTGCTGCTGCCGGCGGAGGGTTGACTAACATCGGTTCTAACTATAACTTTGGTAATGTTCCGGTTATGCACGAAGTTGGCGGTTCTGCTTCTCACGATGCTGATATGATGCGTTATGATAAAAACCAACGCAGAAGTAACGAAGATTATTATCAATACGAGCAAAGAAGATATTACGGTACAGGCGATTCTCCTGTTAAAAACTATGCGGCTCCTGAGAGTTCGGTTCCTGATTATATGAAGGCTACAATTGATGAAGTCGGTTCAAAAGGCGTTTATGTAAATTCAATTGAAGTTTCTCCTTCTGAAATCTTAACAAGAGAAGAAATTAACAATGTTATCGGGCAATATGTCGGTCGTAACGTGTTTATGACTGATATTCAAGCTGCTATTAACGCTTTGAATAATTTGTATGCGGAAAAAGGTTTTGTTACCGCCAGAGCTTATTTGCCTGAACAAACAGTTTCCAACGGAAATATCAGAATTGAGCTTATTGAAAGTAAGATTGGTGATGTAACTGTTCTGAATAATAAATATACTACAGATAAGTATATTTTAAACAGAATCCCTGAAAAATCAGGTCAATTGTTTGATATTGTAAGCTTAGAACAAGATGTACTTGATTTTAATAGATATCATGACGGTGTTAACCTTGCGGCTAATTTGAAAGCCGGTACACAACCGGGAACTACTGATATTGAATTGACTGCGCAAGAAACATTCCCATTCCACTTAATCGGGATGATGGATAATGCAGGTCGTAGAAGTACCGGTCAATTAAGAGGCGGTCCTGCTTTGGTTGCAGATAGTTTGTTCCATAGACGCGACCAAATGTCTGTTGGTTCATATTTCTCCCGCGGTGCTGTGAGCCCGTTCTTTGATTACAGTGTTCCTGTCAATAAAAAAGACGGTAGGGTAGGTTTCTCTTACTCCTCAACTTTTGCTAAGGTTAAACACTTTGACAACCCTTTTTTGGGCGACATCTTAGGTAACAGACTAAAAAGTTTTTCATATATTTATAGTTTGTACTATGATCAACCTATTGTAAGAAAACGCGGTTTTGAGTTCAAGACTTTTGCATCTTTAAACTATAAGAGAGCAAGAACCTGGGCTGAAACCGAAATTCCGTTGTTGAATGATTACTTATCTAATACAGATCAAGTTACAAGTATTGATGTCGGTGTAAACTTAAGAAAAGATACAAAACACGGTATTTGGTACTTCAACCAAGGTGCAGCGATGGCAATTCCTATTTTGGACAGTGAATCAAGTTATTTCAAGATGAGCGGCGGATTGCTGAGGTTGCACGACTTCTCTCACGGTGTAATCGGACAATTGAGAGGTAGTTACCAAGTTATTCCTAACAGTAAACATATTCCGTACTTGGATCAATTCCAAACAGGTGGTTTGGCAACTGTTAGAGGTTACTCAGAAGGTGTCTTGATGGGCAAAAGCGGTTACTATTTCAGTGGTGAATTGATGTTCCCACTGCTTCCAAGAACTAGAACAGATAAAAATGGTGAAATTCACAGCTTTATCGGGCAGTACATCAAGGGTGCTTTGTTTGCTGATACAGCAGGTATATTCCCTTATGTCGTTGAAGATTACTATAACGGAAGTTATTTCTTAGCTTCAGTTGGTATGGGTGTCAGGGTTCAGTTGCCTGGTGACTTGAGTGCAAGATTATATTGGGGTTATCCGTTAGTCAATAATGCCTATGAAACTCATAGACATATGGGCAGATTCCATTTTGAATTGACATTGGAACCTGATTTTGACGGTTTGTTAAGTAAACGTTCTACAAAAGAACAACCGGTACAACCGCAGCAGCCTGCACAAGCTCAGCCGGCTCAACCTCAGCAGCCGGTACTTCCTGCAGTACCTAATAATTATGATGATATCAGACACTATGATTATCTGTTAGACGGTTCTGCTACAGCATTGTAATAAGTGAATTATGTTTGATATATAATATAAGCGATGGCAAAAACCGTCGCTTATTTTTTGTGAGGTATGAGGATATGGCATGTAAATCAGTGTTTGTAACGGCAACGGGTACTGATATCGGTAAAACTTATGTATCAGCTTTGTTAGTAAAAAAAATGCGGGAATTCGGGTTAAATTGCGGCTATTATAAACCGGCTCTAAGTGGTGCAGTTCGGGATGGAGGCAAACTTATTCCGGGGGATTGTGCTTATGTTTTAAAGACTGCCGGGCTGGATATTGAGCCGATGAATTGCGTTTCATACGTTTTTGAAGAGGCTGTATCTCCTCATTTAGCGGCAGCTCGTGCAGGTGTAAGTATTGAACTTGATAAAATAAAATCAGATTATGAAAATTTATCTGCAAAATATGATTACTTGGTTGTAGAGGGTGCCGGGGGTATTGTCTGTCCGTTTAATTTAGAGAAAGGAATATTGATACCTGATGTTATAAAAACTTTAAATTTGCCGATTCTGGTTGTTGCGGACGGCGGTCTAGGAACGATTAATTCGGTAGTCTTAACGGTTGAATACGCAAAATTAAATGGTTTAAATATCAAAGGAATTATCTTGAATAATTTTGATGAAAACGATTTTATGCATATTGATAATAAACTTCAGGTTGAGAGATTAACCGGGGTTAACGTTCTTGCAACTGTTGGGAAAGCTGAAATGGATTTAAAGATAGAAGATAAAGTTTTATCGGGTTTATTTACTCGGGAGGAAGAAGTAGTATGAATTGGCAGGAAGAAGATTTAAAATATATTTGGCACCCATGTTCTCAAATGAAAGATTATGAAACGTTGCCACCTATTGTGGTTGATCATGCAAAAGGGCTTAATCTTTACGATATTGAGGGAAATTGTTATAAGGATGTTGTATCTTCTTGGTGGTGTAATCTTTTGGGGCACTGCAATCCCCGAATAAATAAAGCTGTAAAAAATCAGCTCGATACACTTGAGCACGTGATTTTTGCTAATTTTACCCACAAGACAGCCATTACGTTATGCCAAAAATTAATGACAGTTCTGCCAAAAGGCTTGTGTAAGTTCAATTTTGCGGATAACGGTTCAGCTGCGATTGAGATGGCTATGAAGATGAGTTTTCAATATCATCAGCAGACCGGCAATCCTCAAAAAAAACGATTTATGGCTTTATCTGATGCTTATCACGGCGAAACTATCGGGGCTTTATCTGTCGGGGCGTGTGATTTGTATTCCGAAATTTACAAACCGATTTTGATGGATGTTGTAAGGGTGGATGGTCCTGATTGTTTCAGGTGCCCTTATGGTAAATGTCGTGACAATTGTGATTGCGAATGTTTCGAGCGTGCTGAGAAGACTTTTGAACAATTTGGGATGGAAACTTGTGCAATGCTTGTGGAACCACTGTTGCAAGGTTCTGCCGGGATGAAGGTTTATCCGCCAATGTATCTTAGTAAACTGCGTGGACTTTGCGATAAGTATAATGTTCATTTAATAGCAGATGAGATAGCCACAGGATACGGCAGAACTGGTAAAATGTTTGCGTTTGACCATGCCGGTGTTTCTCCGGATATTATGTGTTTGTCAAAAGGTCTGACAGGCGGATATATGCCGATGTCAATCTGTGTTACAACTCAAGAGATTTACGACGCGTTTTATGATGACTATGGCAAGGGGAAAGCCTTTATGCACTCACATACCTATGCCGGTAATCCTTTGGCTTGTTCTGCCGCAATTGAAGTGTTGAATATTTTAGAAGATGAGCAAATCATTCCTAAAGCTGTAGAAAATGCTAAGTATTTCAATAAAATTATTGTTGATAAATTTGCTAACCTGCCGTATGTTGGTGAAGTTCGTCATATTGGGCTTATTAATGCGATTGAAATTGTTAAAAACAAATCTACAAAAGAGCCGTATCCTTCAAATTTACGTTTAGGATATCAGATTTATAAAAAAGCACTAAAAAAGGGTGTTCTTCTTCGACCTTTGGGGGATGTAATTTATTTCAATCCGCCGTTGATAATTCAGCCTGAAGATATGGATTTTGTGACAGATGTTGCGCTTGAGTGTATGCAGGATGTTATGATGGAACATGCTAATTCTTGATTGGTTTTCCAAATATAAGTCTAGCCCCTCCAAATTTTTGCTGCAGAGTTTTTTTCAAACCGACAACTATATCGTTGATGTTACACATTACCATCTGTGCGGCTTCAATCAGGTTACTTAACTTAGGAATAAGTACTGAAAAATCTGAGCTGGTTTTATTAAAGTTTCCTGAAATTGATATGAAATCTTTTGAAGAATAAGCAAAGTTTGCCGTTATTTGTTCAAGATTTTGGGCACTGTTACGTATTGTCTGACGAGTTACTTCGTCATTAATTTTACGGCTCAAATCTTCTAAATTTGCCATGCTGTTTTTCAAACTTGTTGTTGAGGAATAAATGTTTTCCCGATTTTCGCCAAGTATATCTGTGATTAAATCGAACATTTCGGTTAAAGAATCTGTTGTTTGTGTGGCTGAAGCAAGCAGATTTTCACCTTTTTCGGACAAATTGTCCAAATGAGCTTGGTTTGTGTCAGATATTCCGTTAAATGTAATTCTTGATTCTCCTTTAATCACATCTCCGCTTTTTATGTATTTTATGCTTGGTGCACGAGGATAGATGATATCAACATACTTTGTATCTTCATCATAATTTTTGATTTTTACGGAGATGTTTCTTGGTAAATGTAATCCTCGTTGATTTAGTCTTATGTATAAATATGTGGTTTTAAAGTCCTTTGAGATTCTTAATTTTGTTGTTGTTCCCAGTCTGTAGCCGTTAAAATATACTCCCATTTTAGAGGGCATAGGATCCATATTTTTGAATTCTGCTTTGATATATGTGTGGTTGAAATACATATATATTGAAATTAGCAGAAAAAACGTTAAAACAAGCAGTGCAAAACTCTTAAGTGATTGAAAACTCATAGACTTATTATTTTGCAGGTTTTGATTTTTATAAATTATCCTGTCGGCTTAGTCTAAAATATTTTGGAATTGTTTGTGAAGTTTTACATTGTGAACTCTTATATAATCAATTCCGTCATTGATTAGAATACTGTTTAGCGCAAGTGAAAATATGTCTTTTTCTTCGTTAGAGGCGTTATTCAGCTCTAAAAGACTTTTTCTTGACAATCCTATAAGTACAGGACAGCCGATAGTTTTTAGTTCCCTCCAGCGTTTTATAATCTCTAAATTGTGGTTTTTTGTTTTTCCGAACCCGATACCTGGATCAATTATTATATTCTCTTTTTTTATACCTTTAGATATCGCGATATCAACTTTGTTTTTTAAATTTTTATAAATTTCATCCATGAGGTTTTCATAGGTTGGGGAATCTTGCATTGTTTCGGGTGTACCTTTTGAATGCTGAATAATAATTTTTGCCGTTGGATTTTGTGATATTGTTTCTAGCATCTGCGGGTCAAAATCAAATCCTGAAACGTCATTTATGATATTTGCCCCCGCTTTCAAACACTCGCCCGCAACTTTAGCACTTCGGGTATCAATACTAATTGGTGTGACGATATTATTTTCTTTTATGTATTTGAGAATCGGTAAAAGCTTATCAAGTTGTTTTTCGGCTTCAATAGGTGATGCTCCCGGTCTGGTTGATTCTGCTCCAATATCAATGATATCAGCACCGTCATCAATAAGCCGGTGCAGCTGCATGATTGCGTTTTCAAGTTTAAAATACTTCCCGCCATCGGAAAACGAATCCGAGGTTATATTTAGAATTCCCATTATTTTTGTTTTTGTGACTGTATCGGAATTTTTACAGCTTTGTATAAGTTTTGAGCCGAGTATTTTCAACCCAAAGGGCTGGTGTTCCAGTTTTTGTGCAATTTTAGCTAACTCGTCGATACTTCCTCCAATGATGCAGGAGCTGTTTTCGATATTCCCCGTAATAACTTCCCTATGCGTTCCGCAGTCCGCACCGACACTTAATGCGGTTTGTTTTATTATATTTGCTTGAGCGCAGCTTAAATTAAATATTTTAAAGTTTTTATATCTGAATTTATCTTTTGCACGATGAGTGTAAGACCTGTCAAATCCGATTTCAGCAAGTTCGTGTTCTATTTCAGTATTATGTAGTTCTTTTATTAAAAAATCGTGCATAACCTAAGTTTAGCACGATTTTATTTATTTAACAATTTTTATTTTAGGCTCTGATATCTTCAAGTTTATTTTTGATATCGCCTGCAGCTTCTACTGTTGTTTGAGCGGCTTTATTTACCCCGGAAACAAGCACGAAAAACGCTAAACCTACTCCGAAAGCTCCTGCCGCTTTCTTTAATAGAGGGCTTTTGAATATTGCACCAATGAATTTTTTGTTTTCCAAAGCTTTAAATTTTTTCAAAAGATCGATTGTGAAAATTTTTGTGTTTAATTTGAACTTACCCCAAAGAGATGTTGCCGTTTCAGCGTTTTCTGTAACTGTGCCGGCAGTTTTTGTTACAGTTGATAACATACTGGCTAAACTGTTTTCACTGGCTACAAGACCTCTTTTACCTGCCATTTTTGTAGCTGATGCTGTAATCCCGGCTGCACCGCCAACGCCTGCCGCTACTTGTTCTGTTTTATTTTTTCCTGTTGAAGTTGGGGGATATCCTGTTGTTGATTGAATAGCATTCATCTATACATCCTCCATATCTTCTTCGAAATCTTCATCAATATTTTCTAATTCAGTATCTAAATCAGTTTCATTTTTGTCGGCTCTTTTTGCTTCAGCAGCATTTTTCTCCAATGCTTGATTTTTAAGCTCGGCTTCCTTCTTTTTCTTTTCTTCGGCAGTCTTTTTTTCCTCTGCTTTTGCTGCGCTGTAAGTTCCTGCAACGCCTGAACCTACACCTAACGTAGTTGCGGTACCGTTTGCAACTTTGTCATATGTTTTTTCGATATTTTCGCCTTTAATACCCGAAAATTTATTCTTAACAAAACTTGCTGCCGCTTTAACTGCTTTTACCACAGCTTTTCCTGTAGATACAATATATTTGCCGAATTTTGTATTATTCAATTTTTCAACCAAATTTCCGGCTTTTTCAGCTAAACCTGATTGTGAAAGTTTTTCAAACCCTTTTGCGATGAATCCTCCGAAAGCTTTAAATCCCTTGCCTACGGATTTTGCAAATTTAGAGTTTACGCTGCTTATTGCTCCGCTTTTTGCAAAGTTAGCACCTTTCTTTGCACCCCAAAGAACTGCCCATCCTTCAATGATACCTTCTGATACAACCTTGATACCTTTCATTATCTTTTTCAAGGTGTCAGGAGCTTTTTTATTATTAATGATTTTTTCGGAATCATTAATTTGTTTTTCGTAGAACTTCTGTTTCCCTTTTACGTATTCTTCCGTAATATCGTCATCTACACCTTTAAAATGCAGATTTTTTTGCGCATATTGTCTTGTTGCTGCCGTAACATTTGGTTGGATTGTTAACATTGTAATTCCTCACTACCTGCTAAATATTTTATCATTCGTACTAAAATACAACAATAAAATTTTTTGCTAATACACTAAAAGTCTTTTAATAAATTGTTACAATTTACCTATTCATTATTTCACATCAAGGGTTGTTTGTAAAGTATTTACAGCCTTGAAATGAACTTCTGTTAAGTAATTCTCTGTCTATTTTATTAAGACAATCCAATTTTGCACCTAACCAACGCGGAGCAAGCAGATTTTTTTTCAGCCCGTTTCCTGCAAGCCTGTGAATTGTGGTTTTAGGCGGTAATAATTCCAAAAAGTCGCAGCAAAGATTCACATATTCTTCCTCGCTCATAAAATCAATTTCTTTATTTTCGTACAGCTTTGCAAGTTTTGTATCTTTAAGCGCGCAAAGCATATGAATCTTTACCCCATCAACTTTTAATTCCGCGAGTTTTTGTGCGGTTTGTAATATTTTATCCCTGGATTCCCACAATCCGAAAATCACGTGGACACAAACATTTATCCCTTTCTCTTTTGTTTTTTCGTAAGCTTTTAAGAAACAATCAAAATCATGTCCGCGATTTATCTTCAACAGAGTTTTGTCGTGGATTGACTGCAGACCGTATTCCACCCAAGTATAATAATCTTTTGAAATATCTGATATAAGGTTTAGTTTATCCTCATCAACGCAATCCGGACGTGTTCCAAGTGATAAACCTACTACATCAGGATGGTTAAGTGCTGATTTATAAATGGTTTCAAGTTCTCTGACAGGTTTATATGTATTTGTGTAAGCCTGAAAATAAGACATAAATTTCTCGGCTTTGAATCTGTCATGAAGTGTTTTAGCTCCGATATTTACCTGCTCTTCTATTGATAGCAGGTTGGAATGAGCTTGAGAGAAGCTGCCCCCGTCATCACAAAAAATACAACCCCCGGTGGATATTGTTCCGTCCCTGTTTGGACATGAAAACCCGGCATCAATAGTTATTTTGTATACTTTCGCGCCAAATTTATTCTTTAAATATGCACTGAACTGATTGTATCTTTTGTCTGTATTGTTGTAAAACATTATTTACTTGTTATCTTCTTCTTCGTTGTCATAAATCGGGTAAACATAGTGTTCACCGCAATTAGGACAAACAACTTCCTGTTGTTTTCCGTCTTCAACTTTTGCCACTTCAAATAAACATTTGCATCCTGATTGTACGCATCTTACTGCCCATGTAGGTCTTATAAGTCTTGCCATTACTTTTCCCTCTTACTTTCTATACATATTGATTCTATCACTGAAATTTGATTTGTGCAAGTTTAGTTAAGTATGGTCATGCTGAGCGTAAGCGAAGTATCTCATAAAATTGGGTGGGATTCTTCGGCTAATGCCTCAGTCTGACAGTGATTTTATTCCAAAACTATTTATAGACTTCGTCATCCCAGTATTCAAGTTCAAGTTTTCCAACGATGATAGTATCTCCGTTTTGAACTCCTTGACGTTTAATTTCATCCATAATGCCCATACTAATCATAATATTTTGGAATCTTATGACCTGTTCGGTGCTTCTTGAATCGGTAACTTGCGAAATTCTGATAATTCTGCCGCCTGTTACAAGGTAGGTGTCTTTGTTAAGTTTCTGAACATTCCAATAGCCGTCATCATTGTTTGTTGCTTCTAAATCTTCCTCAATTGTAACTTCTGATTCCGGTTTTTCTATTCTGTTGACATCTTTTTCAAGTTCAAGTTTAAGCTTTTCGATGTTTTCACCGGTAACCGCCGAAATAAAGAACGGTTCCACTCCAATCTTGTTGAATTCATCTTTTATATGTTCAATAATTTCTTCAGGGATTGAGTCAATTTTGTTTATTGCAACGATTTGATGAAGTTTTGCTAATTTTTCAGAGTATTTTTCAAGTTCACGGTTAATAATTTTGTAGTTGTTCAGCGGGTCTTGTTCTGTACCGTCAACGATATGCAGCAAAAATCTGCAGCGTTCAACGTGGCGCAAGAAATCGTGACCTAATCCGATACCTTCTGATGCCCCTTCAATTAATCCCGGAATATCTGCGATTACATACCCGTCGCCTGAGGATTTCCTTACGACTCCAAGGTTTGGAGTGATTGTTGTAAACGGATAATCTGCAATTTTAGGTTTTGCTGCTGAAACTCTGCTGATAAATGTTGATTTCCCGGCGTTTGGAAATCCCAGCAGTCCGACATCAGCAAGAAGTTTTAATTCCAGCTGCAGTTCTCTTTCGATTCCGGGTTCACCCGGTTCGCAGTATTGCGGAGCCCGGTTCTGCGGGGTGCAAAAATGGATATTTCCGCGTCCGCCGCGTCCGCCTTTGGCTATCAGGACGGTTTGTTCGTGCTCTGTTAAGTCCGCAATAATATTGCCTGTTTTTAAGTCTTTTACAATAGTTCCTGTCGGAACTTTGATATATAAGTCTTTTGCACTTTTTCCGTGCATACTCTTTTTAAACCCGTTTTCCCCGTTGTCGGCTTTAAAAATTGAACGGTAGGTAAAATCAAGCAGGGTTGAAAGACCTTCATCTGCGACCAAATAGACGCTTCCGCCTTTTCCTCCGTCACCGCCGGCAGGGCCGCCTTTGTCTACAAATTTTTCGCGACGCCACGCAACGACACCGTTTCCGCCTTTTCCTGAACTGATTTTTATTTTCACCTTGTCTATAAATTGCATAGTATAAATCCTTTTGACAAAATCATACTATGAACAAAGTGGAAAAGTAAAGCTCAAGTTTATGCGATGTTACAGCCTGATGGAATATCAAGTTTGGACCAATCGACCGGATCTTTGACCTTGCCGTAATCTGCATTAGATGGATCTGTGGATACAAATATGCTAGGGTTGTATTTTATTAAATCCGCTTTGGATGGTTTTGTTCCAGTCATTTTGTTCAATATATCATCGGCAGTTTTGAACGCTCCGACTTGTGCCTGACTCTTGATGTTGTTTAACATTGCCTGAGTTACGTTCTTTTTCCAGTTGCTTGGAATTGATACTCTTGTTGTTCTTTTTCCTGTTCCTGTTCCTGTAGTCTTGCCGATATCTGCAACTCCGTATCCGCTATCACCTTCGTATTGGTTTAGTGCGAAACTTCCGTCTGCATTCTTTTCCAATCGGTATTCATTATTGTTTGCATCGCCGACGGATTTGTATTTTGCAGGATTGCTAGAGCCTTCAACCAATTGGTATCTGTGGCTGCCGACTTGAATCTCTTTCGGATAATCTCCGCTTGCGGCACCAGGTTGGGTGATGCTAAAGTTTCCTGTTATATCACGAGTTTTTCCTGAACCGTCGTGGACTGTCATTTTTGTTACCCCGTTCAAATCAGCAGCAGCTGCGCTACTCCACCCGGTGTTATTGTTAGTATTATTTGTGTTGTTAGTACCGTCAGTGTTGTTATTATTGTTAGTATTGTTGGTACCATCGGTGTTGTTATTATTGTTAG
>JAMPCZ010000020.1:11928-23159 GCA_023665935.1 Muribaculaceae bacterium
TAGTATTGTTGGTACCATCGGTGTTGTTATTATTGTTAGTATTGTTGGTACCATCGGTGTTGTTATTATTGTTAGTATTGTTGGTACCATCAGTGTTGTTATTATTGTTAGTATTGTTGGTACCATCAGTGTTGTTATTATTGTTTGTGTTGTTGGTACCGTCAGTATTGTTATTATTATTTGTATTGTTTGTATTGTTAGTTGTGGTTGATTCACCTTGTGGTTGTGATAATATAGACGGTCTTTGAAAATACATTCCGTTGTTGTATTGATTGTATCCAAAATTATTGTACATTCCGTTAAACATGTTACATCCGAACATATTTCCGCCGCCGAATCCGTTTAAAAATCCTGCAAGTCCGCCCCAAAAGCCTCCAAAACCTCCAAAGCCTGTGTTGTATTCAATAGTAGTGGATTGTTGAAATGCCGGCATTCCACCAAACAAGTTCATCCGTGGTTGTCTGATATTCAAGTTCATTGGTCGAATATTTTGTTGTCTTGCGTATTGGTAATTGAAGGCTTTGCCCATACCATAAATGCCCATAGTGTCATCCTCTTATTTATGATAGTTGTATATAATCGTGTAATTGCTTATTTTTTGTCGTTGTTCAGATTAAGAACTTTTGGTAGTTGATGGATCTATTGTTTCAGTATTACAAATAAATTGTTGTATAGTTGTGTAATTTCCTGTTGCAGTAGCCTGGGTTCCGGCTTTATTGTATTTGCTTTCTAATAGAGCCGTGAATGTTCCGTCAGGATTTCTTGTAATTTGGTATTTGCCGCCCTTGTTAAGATTATTCAATGCGCTTAATTCAGGGTCCGAAGCTGCTCCTGAGGTTGTTCCGTAGCCGATATTTGATAATAAAGGGTTCGTCATACTGCTTGAGCCGAATCCGCCGAATCCGCCAACTCCGCTCATTCCCATTCCGCCAAACATGCCGCCTCCGCTAAAGCCTGCCAAGAATCCGGCAAGTCCGCCTAAGAAACCTCTTGGTCCATAGCTTGCACTATAACTTGTTGTTGAGGAACTGAAACCTCCGCCGAAACTGTTTCCGTAACCTCCGCCGTAGCCGCCAAAAATCGAGCTGCCGCCACCGGTTGTTTTCTGTGTGATCTTGACATTAGTCGGCATCATTCCCATGCCGGTGTTTATACCCATGCCAAAGCCATTTATTCCGTTGTTACAGTTAAACATTTCTGCTCCTCATGTCTTTTATCTTATATATATAAAGTATATACATTGTAGATAATTGCTTTTAATATAAGGTTTGGTTACAAAAGTTAACAATTTAACTGTAATAAAAATTCTAATCTTCCGGGATAAACATCGCGTGTTTGTTCAGAATTTCTCGGGTATGTTCGTAGCAGCAGCTTTTTCGCGTTAGCTGCTGGTATTCTCTTACTATGTTTAAAATATCATCCACGCTTAATTTGATAATTCTTCTTTCTGATTCAATTATAGTTGCCATATTTTCCCTGCCTTTCAAAAGTGTTTTCGGCAATAGAAGTTTGTGTCTTTAATTAATCATTTTTTAGGTTTAAAAATCTTTGATTAAATTTGAAAAAGAGGAAGGGAATGCCCTTCCTCTCCTGTCGCTACGCCATAAAAGCCGCGACCGAACCAACCCCGGTTTTTATTGTGTTTAAGCCTGCATTATACCAACCCAGCGCAGCTTGATTGTTTGCTGTAAAGTTTTGGTTGTTATAATTATTGCCGGATTCAGCGTTGCTGCGTGCGGCTGATGTATAGCTTAAAATGTTATTATTCAGAATTGAATTTAGGTTGCTTAACAGAGTTATGTAATTCATTCTGTTTGTCATTTCATCAGAATATAATTCGCTTTGTTTTGTTAATAAATCACTGCTGAAATCTGATACCGCTTGGGCTTTTTTGTCTGTAATTTGGTTTAAGTTATCCATAAATATGGAATTGTCAAAGTTGCCGAATCTTGAAGCGATATCGTTTTTAAGATTTGTTTCCATTGGAGTGTAAATACTGTCAATTTGCTCAAGTCCTTTTTGTTTGTACGTTTCAAGTTCACTATCCCAAGCTTTTTGTTTTTCATCAGAGATTTCAAAAAGATTTGACAATGAACTTGAAAGTCCTTGCTGAACCTTATTGTAAATATCTTTTTCAGCCTCTGACATGTTATAAGAGCTTGTGATTCCGTTTTGCCCTTTTGTTGTGGATGCTACTGATTGTCCGTTCACGACAATACTTCCTGTTGAGTATGCAGGATAATGTGTTTTTTTACCCATAATCAATTTTTCCTTTCTACAAGGAAAATCATACTGGATTCAATTGCTCGGATGAGCTGATTATACCACGCTTTTCCTTTAATGTAAAGCTTATTTTGTAAGGTTTGAAAAATTTTTACGCTCGTATCATAATATTGGTATGGCAGACATGATTAAAATAGTAGGTGCAAAAGAGCATAATTTAAAGAATGTATCATTGGAAATTCCTAAAAACGAGTTGATTGTTTTTACCGGGGTTTCCGGTTCTGGGAAGAGTTCTTTGGCTTTTGATACGATATTTGCGGAAGGACAAAGACGTTATGTCGAGAGTTTATCAACGTACGCCAGGCAGTTTTTGGGACAGTTGGATAAACCGAATGTTGAGTATATTGACGGGCTTTCTCCTGCGATTTCAATTGACCAAAAATCAAAAAGCAACAATCCTCGTTCAACAGTCGGAACGATTACAGAAATTTACGATTACTTAAGACTTCTCTATGCTCGTGTCGGAACTCCGCATTGCCCTGTTTGCGGGAAGAAAATTAAGCCTCAGACTCTTGATGAGATAGTAAATAAAATTATGGCATTGGGTGAGGGGACAAAGATTCAAATTCTTGCGCCTATTGTTCGCGGTAAAAAGGGTGAATATTCTTCAACCTTTGAGGAACTGCGTCAGGAAGGGTTTGTCAGAGTTAAAGTTGACGGTGAAGTTTATAATCTTGATGAGGACGAAATTGAGCTTGCTAAGACGAAGAAACACGATATAAGTATTGTAGTTGACAGAATTGTTATTAAAGAATCAGCGATTTCTCGTATTGCAGATAGTGTTCAAATTGCTATGAAAAAAGCCGATGGAATTGTTATTGCAGATATTGTTCAAGAGTCGCGCGAGGTTGTTTTTAGTGAAAAACTTGCTTGTCCTGATTGTAATATAAGTTTTGAAGAATTAACACCAAGGATATTTTCCTTCAATGCTCCGTATGGTGCTTGCGACCGTTGTGCAGGATTAGGGGCGGATTTTATTGTCGATGCGGATTTGGTTGTTCCTGATAAAACCAAATCAATAAACGAAGGTGCAATTTATGCTTGGGCAACCCGTAGTGCGACAACTTATTATCATGATTTGTTACTTTCTGTTTGTACGGCTTTCAATATTGATATGAATACTCCGTTCAAGGATTTGACAAAGGAGCAGCAAGATATTATTCTTTACGGCTCTAAAACACCTATTAAAATACGGGTAAAACAATTCGGAACAAGTCGATATCAATCGAATTTGATGCCTTTTGTCGGTGTAATTCCGTATTTGGAAAAACGTTATAATGATGCTTCGGGTGATTATTGGCGTGAAGAAATTGAAAAATTCATGGTCGCAAAGCCTTGTCCCGAATGTGGCGGCGCAAGGTTAAAACCATTCCCGTTAGCGGTTAAGATTCGAGATAAAAATATTTATGAATTTACAAAAATGTCTGTTGATGACGAACTTCAATTCATTACTGACTTATACTTGGATTTAACAGAGTATCAGTTGAAGATTGCCAAACAGATTTTAGATGAAATTCGGGCAAGGTTGAAATTTTTGAGTGACGTCGGGCTGCATTATCTTGATTTGGCAAGAATGGCGGGTACTCTTTCCGGTGGCGAATCTCAGCGTATACGTCTTGCCTCTCAAATCGGCAGCGGGTTAAGCGGCGTGCTGTACGTTTTGGACGAACCTTCAATCGGATTGCATCAACGCGACAATGATATGCTTATAAAAACTCTGTTTAAGTTGAGAAATCTTGGCAATACTTTGATTGTGGTCGAGCACGATGAGGATACGATTAGAAGTGCTGATTATATTGTTGATATCGGACCAAAAGCAGGAGAAAACGGCGGTAAAATTATTGCAAAAGGTTCTATTGATGATGTTATTGCCGCAAAATCCTCCATTACCGGTAAATATTTGAGCGGAGAAAAGTTTATTCCTGTTCCTGAAAAAATTAGAGAGGGTAATGGCAACTTCTTACAGATAAAAAATGCACATCTGAATAACCTTAAAAATATTGATGTTGATATCCCTCTTGGAAAAATCGTTGTTTTGACAGGGGTTTCAGGTTCCGGTAAGTCAACCCTTATGCAGGAGCTTCTGTATGAGTATGCTGCGCATAAGCTTAGAAAAAATAAGCCGAAGCCGCAAGGCGTTGATGATATATTAGGGTTTGAAAATATTGATAAAGTAATTGACATTGACCAATCTCCTATCGGCAGAACTCCTCGTTCTAATCCCGCTACTTATACCGACGTATTTACGCCTATTCGCGAGTTGTATGCAAAAACCAACGAGTCAAAAGTCCGCGCTTATAAGCCCGGCAGGTTTAGTTTTAACGTAAAAGGCGGAAGGTGCGAAGCTTGCAAGGGTGACGGACTGGTGAAAATTGAAATGAATTTCCTTTCTGATGTGTATGTGAAATGTGATATCTGCAAAGGTAAACGTTATAACAGGGAAACTCTTGAGGTTAAATACAAGGGTAAAACTATAGCCGATGTTTTGGATATGAGTGTTAAAGAAGCATTGGAATTTTTTGACAGTATTCCTGCAATTAAAAATAAGCTTCAAACCTTGAATGATGTCGGACTTGACTATATGAAACTCGGACAGAGTGCGACTACGCTTTCCGGCGGGGAAGCTCAAAGGATTAAGCTTGCGTCAGAGCTTAACAAACGTTCAACAGGCAAAACTTTGTATTTACTTGATGAGCCTTCTGTAGGTTTACATTGGGCTGATTTGGATAAATTGGCAAAAATCCTGCACGCGCTTGCTGATCAGGGAAATACTATTTTAATGATTGAACATAATTTGGATTTGATAAAAATTGCGGATTATATTATTGATTTGGGTCCTGAGGGCGGCGTGAACGGCGGTCAGATTGTTGCGCAGGGTACTCCGGCGGAAGTTGCAAAATGTAAAGATTCATATACGGCAAAATATTTGGCGAAGTATCTTAAATAGTACATTATGTTGCGCATTTGATATTTTTTAGAAATTTTGTTATTATATTCAAGAAAAAGGGGCAGATTTAATGACGCAAAAAAAAATATGTTTCACTTTTTTTATACTGATGGCAGGTGTTTTTCTACAAACTTCTGCTCAAACAGTTGAGGTTTCTGCATTGAATTCGTTTTCAACAGCGGAACCTCCGGCATCAATTTCGGTTAAGCTTGAAGGAGCCCTGACTGTTTCAGAATCAAATATTTTGGAAGCGGGTACAATTTTGAGCGGCAACTTGTTTGATGTCGTAAGTCCTAAGCGGCTTAAACGTAATGCTTCATTCTCTTTCAAACCAACGATGTTTACAGATTTGAACGGAGAAAAGCATAGTTTGGATCTTAATCTTACAGCTTCATATACAAAACCTGTTGACAAATCAAAACTTGCGGTTTCTGCCGTCAAGGGTGTCGGAAATCATTTTGTAAAAGGGTTATCAATGGGGGTTGCGGTAGTCGAAGGAGCCGTGAAAAATGAAGAAGGTAACAGATTGAAATCCTCTGCAAATTCACTGTATGAAGCTTCTCCGTTGTCGTTAGTCGAAAGAGGTGAAGATTTATATATCCAAGCGGATGAACATTTCTTTTTAAAGTTTTCAAAGCCTAAAAAAGAAAATAATAATGATTATATGAATGACAAAAATGATTCAACAACAATAGAAAAGGAGTAAATAAGTATGAAAAAATTATTGATGGCATTTACAGCATTAATACTATCAGTTTCAATGATTCAGAGTGTAGAAGCAAAAACCGTTCAGGTTACAGCTCTTGAAGATTTCCAAGCTTCAAACCCGCCTCAAGTTTTGAGAGTTCAAATGAATGCAAATACAAGACTTGACTACGATTTGATGTTATTTCAAGGGTTCCAGGTAACCGGTCAAATCGCAGCTCAAAATGGCGGATTGGTTTTTGTTCCTGTGAGTTATGTGAACTACCAAGATGAAAGTATGTCGATTCAAAAACAATATCCGGCAATGTTTAAAGGTGTTTCAGGTTTAGTAAGACAGAATGAACCGTTCTTCTTAGTATTCCCTGATGATGCTCCTGATTCATTCCAATATTATGTTCCTAGTAACAGTGATATGGATAGCGTAAGATAGTTTTGTTTTTATCTATCCACTCCTTTGATAGGGTGATTTCAGATTGAGGCGGCAAAAAATTCTGTCATTAAAACTGACACCTACGGTGTTGTTCTGAACTTGTTTCAGGCTCTTAGAATTTTTTGCCGCTCTTTATTTTTACATATGATATGTAAACTGTAAGAAATTCCCCATAAGATTTTCATTCCACACTTGAATGCCATCAGGTACGTCAAGTATGGTTGGTGTAAAATTCCAAATGTATTTAATATTTGCTTTAACAAAATATTCAACGGTAGCTTGTGCGTATTGTCCTGGAACCGTTAGTATTGCTATTTCGACCCCTTGTTCCTTTGCGACATTTGGTAATTCTGCTATATCAAGAATTTTTTTTGTATTAATTTTTCCGCCAATTTTTCTTTTGTCGTTATCAAAAAGGTTAATAATATTAAGCCCGTAGCTTGTAAAGTTGTTATATTTTGCCAATGCCATTCCTAAGTTACCCGCGCCGACAATGAAGGCTTTTTTTGTTTTAGAAAATCCTAAATTTGTCTCAATAGATTTTTTAAGTTCTTTGACGATGTATCCGACACGGGATTTCCCTGAATTGTTGAGGGAATTCAGGTCTTTTCGCACTTGAGAATCGTCAATATTTAATAATGTCGCGATTTGTTTACTTGAAATATATTCATTGCCCTTGTCGATATAATCCTGTAATATACAGTGATACAAGGTTAAACGGTTTATTACTTTTTCTGATATTTTTTTATCCATAGTTTTATTATACTATTAAAATAAGTTTTTACTAAATATTATCAGATTTTATGTTTTTTCATGCTTTGTATGTTGTTAAGATTTGTAAAAACCTCTACATGCGGAAATATTATTAAGGTTTTGAAAATTGTTTTAGTTATCATAGGTTTGTAGATAGTAAAAAGGACAAAAACATGTTAACAAAACGAGAATTAGAAGTCTTAGATTTATTGAGTAAAGGTTACAATAATGTTGAAATAGCGGATATATTGTGTATTAGTATTCATACAGCAAAGGCGCATGTCGCAGCAATTATATACAAACTCAAGGTTAAAAATCGTACACATGCGGCATATATTGCCGGTCAGGCTCTTACTTTAAGAAAAATCGATAAAATAGATTTGCGTGGTGTAACCATCGAATGTGATGAGTTGGTGGAATTATTGAATAAAAGTCTTTCTAAATAAGGGCAATTGGTAATGAAAACGCAAGTGTTTGTTGAATTTTACAAATTTTCAACAAACACTTGCGTGAAAATTTTTTCGTGCTATTATTGTTATGCAGGGTTGCTTCGGGTGATTCTGCAGCTGATAATTAAATAGCAGTTTAGATATGCGTCTGTAGCTCAGCTGGATAGAGCATCTGCCTTCTAAGCAGAGGGTCCCGCGTTCGAATCGCGGCAGGCGTAGATAAAAGGGCGATACGAACAGTATCGCCCTTTTATTTGTCTCAATTACTTATTTATTATTGTAATAGCAAAAAATGTATTTTATTGAGTAGTTTGGTCGTAAGTGTTTCAAATGTAGGTTGGGCATACCTGCCCAACAACACTAAGTCATAGGCGGTCGGAAGTCAGTTTATTATCTCAATTTCAAAACGGTCATAGTACTCTTTCTCTACTCACTTTAAAATTTTATTATTCTAAAAAATAACCCGTTCTTCATTCCACAAGCTAATTTTATCACTGATTACCAGATGAGTAATTTGAGTATTTTGAAATTGTTGGGCATGTGTGCCCAACCGACGGACTTGAGTTATTTGTTTGGAAGAAGTTTCGTCATTGCGAGGGCGGATAGCCCGAAGCAATCCTGCTTTTGGACGGTCGAAAATACTTAATATTATATATTACGTTTTTCTTCAAGAGCTTTTTTACTAAGTCCGGATAATAATGCTCTTATTTTATCAGGGGTTTTAATTTCAACAATTTCTACTAAACTTTTGTCAGGTTCATTTATACTTATATAATTGAAAAATTTGTTATCTGTTGGAATAGTTCCGGCAAGTAAATTTATCGGATCATATAAGTTAAGTTTTGAAACTTTTGCCCATATATCATCAAAATTCTTGCTGTTTGCTAATAAATTATTAATTATTTCTGCATCAATAGGATTTTGGTTATCAAGCGAAGTGAAGGTTTTAAAAAACCACTCAGGCGTTAAATTTGGAATTATTCCTGCGTTTACAGTTTTCCAAAGATTTGATAATGCTGTTTTTAAAATTTTATTGCATTTTTACAAAATTTAATGTTTCATTAATAGGTTCGGATAAAAACTTAAAAATAGCCCGAAATAATCAATTCATCTGTCTTTTTGCAGTCGATTGGGAATTTAATATTGTTGGATCTGTGTGCCCAACCGACATCCCCGCTGATAGCTTTAAAAGCTGGATTGCTTCAGTCGTAAACTCCTTCGCAATGACAATGAATCGTCAACCTGAACTTGTTTCAGTAGCTCTTTCAGAATTTTTGCCGTATTTTTTAGGAAATTGTAGCTAAGTTGTTAAATGATAACGAGCCCGTCAAGTTAGAAAGGCGGGCTCGTTATTGCAAAATATCTTTTATCATTAGTTTAGCCGATAATGAATACTTTATGATCTAATATACTTGGACATTCCATAATATCCTTTCTTGTCATAACGTATTCTAAAGCTTCCGGAAATGAATTTACCGGATGTTGTTCTGTAGACAGGCGTTTATGAGTTGTTGTATTTTCAAAAGTATATACACGACCATTGTCGGAATTACCTTGGTATCTTACATTAAGCGTTGTTCTAGGATATACTTTAGTAAATGTATCCAACACTTCATCCATATACTCGCCTTGATGATAATATGCATATTCCATTTCTTGTTGTGTGTCTTTATTAGTTTTATCTATTTGCAATCTTGCTGCAAATACCGGGTTAGAATATGCATTATTGGAAATTTTTGTAATATTCATTTTTATACTCCTTTTCTTATAATATTACAAAACCAAACAAAAATAATTTTGCCAGGTGTTAATCTCAATTTATTTCTTAGGAACTACTATGATATTACCTTGTGTATATCCGTCGTTGCCCAAAAGCTTATTGAAATCTTCTTTTACGTCAGTGTTGAAAACAACGTTACCTTGAATATTGTTCTTAACAGCAGACTTTATCTGAGATGGCATGTTTTTGTAGCAATCGTCTTTTGCAACATTGCGAAGGGTTTTGTAATAAGATGAGTACTCGCCTACATCAGACCAGGAGGCATCTGTAGCTCTGTGAGTAATAACCTTTAAGTCTTTTCCGTTTTTATCTTTCAATTCACCGTATTTGCTCATTTCAACCAGCTGCGGGATAATTTCTCTATCCCAAAGGCATTCAATAACACTTAAGTATTCTTCTTTAGTAAGGTTTGTATCTCCGCCTTTTTTCTCTACCATTTTTTGATAAGATGTTCTTATTTTATCCCTATAGATGTCTGTAATCGTATCCAAAATTTCAGGATTGATAATATAAATGAAGGCATTGCCTAAAGATGTTGATTTGCCGTTTCCATCTTTTAAAACTTTATCATCTCCGTTTTCGTCTTTATATTTTATCAATCCGATACCGGTTTTTAATAAATCTTCGGACGGTTTTGTTACGAATTTTTCTATTTCATTCTTTTTGTTATGCAGAATCAAACCACCGTAACATCTGTAATCAGGCACGCCCACAACCATCATTCCGGCATTTGGAGTGTCTAAAAACGCATCCAAGGCATCTGTTAATTTTATGTCAGTGATATTATCGGACGGCATAATAATTACATTTTTATTCGGTGGAACAACAGATTTGCCATCCTTAATTAAATCAAGACCGTGCGGAGTCATTCCGATTTTGTATCCCAAAGTCGTAATAAAACAACCTACTGCGCTGTTTGCTTCGGTTTGAACCTGATAATCAACATCTGTTTTTTTATCTAAAAGGTTTGCCTGATACAAATTCAGCAGGTTAAAATCTATTAGATTCCAATCTTTTATTGGAGTTGAAGTAGATGGTTTGTTGTCATTTCTTGAATGGCTGATGGCTTCAAGTCTTGAACCAAATCCTCCTGCCAAAATGTATGGGTGGAAAAAGTCAGAATAGTTATAATCCGATTTTTCTATATTGGCAAACATTTTTGAATTTTGGGTCATATTAACAAAATCTTCAACGCTTTTGATAGTTTTTTCAGGTTTATAAAAAGCGTTTACGGTACAGGTTGAGCCGGTGAAAGATGTCGGAGAGTTTTTTGCATCCCCTGAAACTTTAACGACAAGCCCGTCTTCTGTTTTTAGTTTTCCGTTTTCAGGAACTAAGATTACGTAATTCCCTTTAGGGCTTGGAACTTCTACTGTGCCGTATGCACCTGTTTTTCCTATTATAAAGCCGGGTTTCAAATGTTTATGATTTTGGTTTGTTTCAATTCTTATTACTTTATCGTCAGGTGTTTGGATATTGAAAATTTTATGGTTTTCGTCACCCATAACCAGTAGTCCCGTACCCTTAACCATTTGTTGTAAATTTTTGCTGAACGTTTCGCGATCATAATTTTTCATATCAAAGTTGTTTAAATCTTCAACAATTAGACTTTCAACAACTTTTTTTCCGCTGAATGACACACTGTCGTGTGCAATAGGCTTTGTTGCCAATGGATTTGCGATATAATTTCTTTTTGAATTGTTGTTAACTCTTTTGTGTAAGTTTGACACACCATTAAAAGCGAAAATTGGTAAAATTGACATTTTATACTCCTTTTTTATTCCCCTAGGTTAATTCTAAAACAAACATAGATTTTTTTAGCTTGTATTTTGCTTAATATTACTAAATCTTAAAATTTATGCTATTTTTCGTTACATGAGAATA
>JAMPCZ010000021.1:0-1793 GCA_023665935.1 Muribaculaceae bacterium
AAATCGCGCAGGGCGCATATTTTGTCTAATAAGTTACTCATTTCTTTTCCTTTTGATTACTTGTTCAAGTCGTATAACGTTGTGATTAAGTGCTTCAACAAACAGCTCCGTTCGGGTTTCTACCCAATAAAATTTATCGAAAATATTATGTAAATGTTTTTTTACCGTACATAATGAGATGTTTAATTTCCTTGCAATGACTTTATTAGGTAGGTACAGCATTCGTAAAATTTCTTTTTCTCTCTCTGTTATTTTCATTTATAAGCTCCTGTATCCACTTGTTAAGTATTTCAATTGCTTTTAAAGTGTTTTCTTTTGGTTTCCGTTTCTCCAGATAACGCCTAAGCATTGTTAATGAATGCGGTGAAACGTAATAATGATTACAGAATACCCATCTTTTAGCGTATTCATTAAACGTTTTAATTTTTGTTAAATACCTGCTTAATGTATAATGTCCCGTATATTCGGTAATAAGGGGTTTACTCAATCCCAAACATTCTGCAAGTTCTGATAAACGGATATAATTATTTTCAGTCATTCAGTACCTCTCTACACAATTCAAAAATATGTTCTAAATGTTCCTTTTTCTTCTTTGCACATCTGCCTAAATATGCCCAATGCTTAACTTCTTCAAGTGCTTGCTTGTACTTTTCAACTTGTTGATTTTGCTGTGAAAGATAATAATCAATCCTTTTGAACTCTCCGCTTGCTGAAATACCTGATTTCTGTAAAAAATCATTTTTTTCATCCAAGGCTTGTTTATACCTGTCGCACTCTTCCGTCTTGCAAGCTAGCAATTTGTAAGAACAATCTTTTATTGATGCGCAAGTTTTATACAGTGGAAAAGTTGCGCTACAATATTTATCATTGTCGTTAGTGAACTGGTGTAAATGCTTGCATTCTGAAATATCCACACTGTCGATTATTATTTTTTCTTTCATATTAAAAACCTCATATTTTTCATAATCGGTAGTTGGTAATTTAAATATTCTTCTAAAGTCACTACAAGATATTCCTTTTCCGTTGCAAGAAAAATATCTGTTTGAGAATTAAATCTTTTTTTTATTTCTTCTAATAATTCTTCGTCTGTCATATTAATTCCTTTCTCCCGAGAGGGTTAAACCCTCTCGAAAAATTCCCTAAATGTACTGTGTCCGTATTGCCCTTCTGTGGCTTTTAAAACTTCTTGCAGGGTCATTTTAGCTTTGTATTTATCCTTGTTGTTATTAAGGTAATTGTTTGTACCAAAACTACAAGCTCCGGTGATTGTTCTATATGCTATGACCCAGTAGTTAAGGTCTTTTATTTCTGTTTTGTCTATATTCTTGTATTGTTCAACGTCTCTGTCAGATGTTTTAAACAGCCAATCTAAATAAGCCTGCTTAACAGTCTTTCCGTGAGCATAAAATCCGTCTTTTTCAAAAACAAAGCAATCTTTTTCATTATTTAAAAATTTTCCTTTGATGATATTTCCTTTGCGTTTATATACAATAGTTGGAGTATCATCAATGATTTGCACTTCTCTGAATTCTTTTTCATAAAGACAATAAAAGGTATTTTCTTTAATTTTTTCCCCGTCAACATATTCAGTTTTAACATAAGAAATAACCCATTGGTTCTTTGTGTCCAGCTCGTATTCTGCAAGTGTTACCCAAGAACCTTTTTTAGCTTTTGCAATGTTCTTAAAACCAATAGCTGAAATGACTGCTTTTTCTCCTGTACTTTCAAGCTTTGCGCCGTTACCCGATGAAGCAAGCTGTGCGACGTTACCCGATGAAGCAAGCTGT
This sequence comes from Muribaculaceae bacterium, assembly GCA_023665935.1. Taxonomy (GTDB): domain Bacteria; phylum Cyanobacteriota; class Vampirovibrionia; order Gastranaerophilales; family Gastranaerophilaceae; genus Zag111. Next base: position 1,788 of record JAMPCZ010000021.1, read on the forward strand.
GCGTAG
>JAMPCZ010000021.1:1893-22971 GCA_023665935.1 Muribaculaceae bacterium
GTTACCCGATGAAGCAAGCTGTGCGTAGTTACCCGATGAAGCAAGCTGTGCGACGTTACCCGATGAAGCAAGCTGTGCGTAGTTACCCGATGAAGCAAGCTGTGCGACGTTACCCGATGATGCAAGCTGTGCGGAGTTATAATTGTTATCGTTTTGCTGTAATTTATTTTTTGTATTTTTGATTTTTAGCAGTTCATTTACAAATGCTGTACAACCTGTTGCTAAGTCAAAAACTTCTTTTAATTCTTCAAACATTTTCAATCCTTTCAAACTTTTTCAAAAAATATTGCTTGTATCTTGTGCTTACTGTTCTTTCTTTGCCTTGTTCCGTTTGTTCTTTGCGTTTTTTGGTTATCCATAAATCCGCTATGTAGTCGTAGCCGAATTTGTTGCGGATATTTCGAATAATTGAATGCGGGCAACAGATACAAAACTTGTTGAACATTTCAAGAGTTGTTATGCTCCCGTGTTTCTGCAGGTGCTCAAGTACTCTTTTCTCCTGTGTCATAATACCCCTCTCTCCATTTTTTGCGGTTAAAAACTAAATCATTTTTGTTTACTCCGTATTTTTCAAAAAACCTTACATCGCCCATTGTTTCCAAATCGTAGTTCATTTGTGAAGGCATTAAGATAAGCTTTTGAAGGTGTTCAATACGTTTGTAAAATTGAAGATTTGTTTTTCTGATTGATTTCCTTACAAAATGATGCATTTGATAAAGTGGTGACCATCCTGTCGGGTTTTCAATTCGAGTAAGTTTTTTATTCCGAAATACATACACCGGATAAAGCTTTAAATCTTCTTTTATCGACATTTTACATCTCCATTTTTCTAAGATTTGATAGTTTCGCCTTAAAATCTTCAAAAGCTTTTCGATTTTCTATCGGGTCGTCAGGTTCTTGAATTTCTTTAGGCGGGGAACTCTTAACTATCTCCAACCTTCGTTGCGCTTTTGCTTTTTCTTCATTGAGAATGTGGATATAATCACCATTATCAAGAATGGTTCTAATGTATGCGCTTATGTTTTGCACCTTCGGGGTTTGCTTTTGAATATGTTTTTTTAAAATCTCTCTCTCATCTTCTGTGATTTTTTCATCTATAGAGAGAGAGATATTCTTATCTTCTTTATTCTTCTTTTCTTCTTCTATTGTTGTTACTTCCTTGTTACCTCTTTGTTGATAGCTTGTTACTTCTTTGTTGCTATCCTTGTTATTGTCTTGAAACTTAGAGTAATTTTTTATTGTTATCAGTGTATTTGAGCCTTGTGATAAGCTTGTTATTTCTTGTGTTGATTTTAGTTTTTTTAAAGCTGTTCTTACTTGTTGAACACTCAAACCCGTTTCCTCAACCAAATGCGCCAAACTCGTAACAAAAGAACCTCGCGGGATAAGCTTTCCGTGCCATTTTTGTTCTTCCCAATTTGCGCGGAACAGGCAATGTAAAAATAAAACTTTTACATTTACATCATCGTACCATTCCCATTTTAAGAATTGACGGTGTAATTTTATAAATCCTGCGTTCATTTTTTCTCCTATTTATTAAAAGACTTCTTCTTCCGTTTCTTGTTGTTTTTGCTGTTTTTGTTGTTCCGGACAAAATATGTCAATAATTAAATCCGGTGCGTTTTCATTATCTTTTTTGTTTTCGTTAAAATAAAAATTCAGCTTTTTATCGGGTGTAATAGTTAAAGGTTGTATTGCTTTATCCAGTGTTGCCGAGTAATAAGGTTTTCCGTTTTTGTCTTCTTTCATCCATGCTCCGCCTATTCGTGTCATTTGTTTTCTCCTTTGTTAATAAATTAATGATGTACTTGAAATCGGGGAAGTTAATACTTTAGTTTGAATGCAATAATCGCATTCGTGACATTTGTCAGGTATAACTTTACCCGTTTTTAATTCTTGTATTCGCTGAATATTAGATTGAATACCTAATAACGAGGCATCTAATTGTTCTTGCTCAATTTTAATGATTTCTATATTTGGCGTTTCTTTTTTATCTACTGCAGCAATATAACAAGGTAGTTTTTTGCCTGTATTAGCTTCTACTACAAGTTGGTAAATAGCTAGCTGTAAATCATAACCCCAATATTCAATAAAATTTACGTGCCCGAAATCTTTAACATAGCAACGTTCGTGAATATCTTTGATATATTTTAAATCAACTATGCATTTATCAGGGAAGTAACTGTCAATTTTAATTTTCCAGTCCACGTCAAAAATATTAGCTGTCATTATAACTTGCTTTTGTCCTAACATATAGAGCTTAAATAAGTCGTCTTGTTGGGTTCTGTCGTAAGCTTGTTGGGCTTTGATAAATTCAGCTTTTAAAGTACCGTTTTTATTAAACATTTGAGGAGTGTTTTTTATAAAACGTTTTAATGTTCCTTCATAAGCTGCATCAACATATGAACCCATTAACATTGCTTTAGTCGGTTCAGGGTTATAAATACCTTTTAATTTTGCTAATGCTGTATATTCACAGCCTTGTTTACCCATTGTTCCGCAAAAGTCTTTGTATTGTGAAACGCTCAAATAAAGTTTATTAGCTTTTCTGCTGTAATAATTTCTACTTGTTAGTTTCATTTTTCAAATCCTTTAATACATCTTCTGCGGTTTCTATTTCTTTGGGCTGTTTTACTTCAAAATAGTCAGCAACTTTGCCGAAATTGTCTTTAATTGATGTATAGATTTTTCTTAATTCAACTAACTGACGTGGTATAATTGCATCAGCCTTACATCCCAGACGTTTTTCAATCATATCTTGTGTAACACCGAAGGTTTCAAATGCAGTAACCATTTTTTGTACTTTTTCTTTCAGCGGGATATCATTATCACCTGCAAGTGTTTTGTCACATTCTGAGAGGAAATCTTCAACAATATCACTTGGTAGCACACCTAATATACAAGCTCTTACACGTCGAGCGCCCATATTAGCGGTTAATTCATAAATATCACGATTATCTTTTAACATATAACCGCCTTGTTTAGTGTCTCGAAAATGTTCAACTTGGAATATTTTTTCTACTCTTGTATTTGTTTCTAAATCCCAAGCATAAGCAAGCATTTCTGATGTGTGAGTGGCTTTATTTTGGTTTAATTCTTTAGTGCCATATGAAATGTTACCCCAGTATTTTGCAAGTGTTTCAGCTGCTCTGATAGATGGTCCTGTAACTGTTTGTTTTCCTCTTGTGTAACAGTAGCTTGCTTGTTCGGCTAGAGTTTTTCTTTTCGCAGCTTCCATAATTCTTTTAGTGGCTCTAATTTCATCTCTAGGCATCTTTTGAGCTACCAGAACAGCGGCTTGGACTTCTTGTACAGCTCTTGATATTTCAATTTGTGTGCTATTGGTTTGTTCTGTTTTTGTTTGTTCTATTTGAATAAGTTCGTTCATCTTCAATCCTTTCATCATTATAAAATTCGTTAAATTCTTCTTCTGTATCAAAGTTGTACGGGTCGAGCCGTAAAAAGTTATCTTCAAATGCCATTAGCTCACCGCCAAACATTTTTCAAGCTGTGAAGATAATTTGTAATGCACAAGTCTTCTAACAGCGTTTCTGGTCATATTATTGAAGAACCACCAGAAGTGAACTAATTCTGTGCCATAATTTTGGTCTGTTTGAATGTCATTTAAGATTTTGTCAAAATCTGCTGTGCCTGTTTCTACTTGCATTGCAAGAGTTACAGCTTCTTTTTGTTGTTCGTAAGTTAGCATAAAATCCCCCACAATATCATCAATACGAATGGTCCAAATAAAGCGTTGAATGCGATAAATTCTTTGATGTCACGTAATGTCATTTCTTTTATCCTTTCCGCTGATTTTGGTGTCAGCTTTTAAGTTGTTGGTGAAAGGTAATCCTTTCTCCGATGCCAAAGTTAGGCACGTCAAGGAGTGTGCCTGATTTTTTTTCTACCCTCTGCCTAAATTTTCTTGTTATTTTTAGGTTTTGGTCTTTGGTTCATCAGTCTTAAATTTGTGAGACTTAAAAAAGTGTTATCTATTTTGTACCACCATAGTATCACAAGTGGTATCACTTGTCAAGTGTTTTATAAAAATTGGTGTTTACATTCTGATATCTTTATGCTACAATGCTCTTATGGCAGTAAGTGCAGACAATAAAAGATATTTTGTAACTATATCTAAGAAAGATTATGAAAGATTGAAACAAGTAGCAGACAGTGAACACCGTTCAGTATCTGCACAATCTTTGCATTTTATTCTTGAAGGTATTAATAAATTCGAGGGAAAGAGGGACGAATAAGTCTCATCTTTTGTAATGTCCCTCAAAGATTATAGCTTTTCAATAGTTAAAATTTTGTATCTATCATTACTATTTAAAATCTCTATCAAGTCATGATTACCGATTTTTAAATCATATACATTAAAACCTTCTATAGTGTATTCACTATAACCGTAATCTTGGCTTTCAATTGACATAACCCCGAAATATTTATCAATAATCATTTTCTCTGCTTCTTGATAAGTAAATGGCTTTATTCCGCTATAAATACAAACTTTTACATCTCTTATAACGTCCAAAGTCGGTAAATCGTCTATACATCCACTATCTATTTTTAACTCATGAAGTAATTTATAATCATCGTTAAAATCTTCTAGTTCAAAATTTTGTCTACATTTTGATATATACATTATTTCTCCTTTCCCTTTAGTGTGCTCCGCAGATACTTTCAAAAATATTTTTACCGATTTCAGGTACAACTAAGTTTCTTAGAACAAGTCTACAATCAACTTTAGCTGATTTAAGCAAATTTAAGTCATAACCATAGGCTTTAGCCATTGCTTGAATGTTATCCCTTATTGATGTATAATTATCGTTGAACTGCGGAAGCATTACAAAATCACTTGACCAAAAATAATGTCTGTCAACTTGAAATGTTGGCGAGATTAACGGGGTGTAATAAGGTTTTACATTTTCAATAACCCATTTACCTTTAAAAAATGTTTGAAGCCATATTATTTCTTGATATAAAGTCATATCGGGATATTTAAGCTTTTCATCATAGTATCTGGTCATTTGCAAGACACTGTGTGTAGGACACGGTGGAGAAGCCCATATAAAATCAAATTCTCTGAAATGCTGTCTTAAATATTCGTGTGCATCGCCGACAATTACCGTATCTTTCGGGAATAATGTCTGATAACATTCAGCAATTTTAGGATTTATTTCAACTGCTGTAATATCGTGGTCATCTCCCCACAGTTTACGATTACCGCCGATGCCTGCGTATAAATTCAGTATTTTCATAGTTCTCCTTTCTCTTTAGTGTGCCTGCCACGGAGGAGTGCAACAGGCACGTTAAAAAGAAACGCGAGTTCGGGGAATTGAACCCCAACTTACAGTTTTGGAGACTGTCGTGTTACCGTTACACCAAACTCGCAAAGAAAATGGAGGCTCTGCATCTGAGTATTTTGGCAGGGATGCCCCCAATGAATAGCGATAGCTTAAGTCTAAAAGAAAGCGGGCTAAAGTCAGTTCAAGATATTACAGGTTAAGAAGTTGCCCGCGTAGTGTAAGAAATCTAAGAAAAATGGGGGTGATTATGAGTATAGAAAGGTCCCCCACTTGGAATTAAGAAACTCTTACTTTCTGGTTATACTAGGTAATAATGCTATAATTTCATCATTTTCATTATAAAATATTAATACCAGCCCTTCTCTATATTCGTAACTGTTGGCTATAAGATTGTTATCTCTCAATATTTTTAAATATGCTACGTCAAAGGTATTATATATTAGTCTGACGTAATAATAATTAAACGCATGTACACTATTGATAACAAATTGCAACTCCCAAGTGTTTTTATTTAATTTAATTTGTGAAGGTAATTCAAAAGGTATTGTTTTTGAAAAATCTTTTGTGAGTAGCGTTTGATTAATTGACTGTATATCATAGTCTTCTAAATCAACACATTCCTCAACAAATTCCTTTTTTATTACCAAAACTCCATCTGTAATATAATCATCTCCAAATTTTACACAGTGGCATTGAGATAACCATTCTTCTAATTCTACTTCCTGATTGATTACTAGTAGCATATCTTCTCCTTTCAAAACTCTTATGGCAACTGTACGATTTTTTCGTACAGCTGACTAAAAATTTCTCTATTCAAATTGTCAATGTTCAAGCGCATCAGAAAGCACGCCAAAGTAATCGGCAACTTGATTTTTTAGATGCTTTAAGATACAATTAAAAAGTGATAAAGTTATCAAACTTTCGTGATAACTATATCATTAAATATTGATATTGTCAAGTAGTTTTTATCAATAAAAATTGATAGACCCTGAAACAAGTTCAGGGTGACAGAATAGAGGTTAAAATGTTACACGATAATTTAAGAGAATGCCGAAACAGTTTAGGTTTAAGTCAGGGACAAATCGCAAAAGGTTTGGGAATGTTGCAATCACAATATAGTAATTATGAATGCGGAAAGTCTAAGCCTTCTGCTGATATTCTCGAAAAGCTCGTGAAGCAGTTTAACATAAATATAAATTATCTCTTAACAGGTGAGGGAGCTATGTTCATAAGCCCTGAACTGTCAAAAGAAACTTTACAGTTCAAGATACCGAGGAATGCTCGGGTGTTGCTAGAGGTTGAGGAATAAAGACAAGCGAGGGGTAATCCCTCGCTATTAATTTGTATCTGCATCTATAAAATAAGTTTTGTAAATTTTTAAAAACCATGCCCTAAATAGCCGAAAGTCCATGATAGAATGAGCATGGAGTAAGCTCTATACTCCTCACACACCATGTGAGAATAAGAATAAAAGGGAGGAGTGTAAATGCTTATTTCTACTAATGAGCAAGAACTATGGCTCATATTTACCATAGTTCTAATAATTAAACTGTTTTAACTTTACGGATTTGTTATTAAAAGGCGTTCCCGCGCCTCTTTGCTCTAGATACAATTAAAATTTTATTATACTTCCCTACTAATTCCAAGCATTGTTACTATACCATAATTTTTTGTTTAATTCTATAGTTTAAGAGCATTTGTAACATTACTAAATAAAAAAGCGGGCGTATTTTAGATATTATATGAAGTTTACAGGATATTTTATGAGGTTGCCCGCTCGGGATGAAATCCCTATGCCAGCGCACCGGTAGATGTAAGGTTCAGTGCGCTGATTAGAAATTTCGTTTTGCGCTGTTTATTAACTTTCAGTCCGATTAAAAAGAGCTTCTGACTATACACTCTCTAGCCTGTGATGTTTGGTCGTCGGTCGTCTTACTCCGTTCCAGTCGTCTTATTTATATGTGGTTGTCAATGTGCTGTGTGAAATTGTGTAAATTTGTAGCAAAATTTTACTACACGAAGTAAACCTAATGTTGACATTTAGGTTTGCTTGTGGCAGAATGCTACTAATGGGTGATTTGGGGAGCTACTAAATAGCTCCTCTTTTGTCCAGAAAATCCACAACTATCTCACCCAGAAGTTGTGTCATAGATTTATTAAGACTTACAGCAACAATTTTGAATTGTTGTCTGGTTTCTCTTGATGGAAAATTAAAGATGAATTTACTGTCATCTGCTGACATTATTTTTCTCCTTTGATTTGTTTATGGTATGAATATACCACAAAAGGAACAAAATGTCAACACTTATTTTCCACAAAAAGATACAAGGATTGAACAAAGGATTACAATATGCATTATGACGAACTTTTTGACACTTTACAAAACTTAATGGGATTTAGACCAACCGCCGTTCAAGTTGCAAAAATTATTGGAATTAACAAGAAAACTATGTACGCACGTCAACAAAGAAATAGTAAATTTTCCGAAGATGATATCGCACAAATTTATGCCTTTTATAAGATTAACAACTACGAAAAAAGTTATGATTTTCCCGATACACTCGCTGACAAAGTCGAAATCCAGTACTACATAAACCCCAACCTGCAAACTAACATTAAAACCCCCAAGGTTACAAGTATCTGGTTTGACCGCGAACTTGTCGAAAACATTTGGGGTATGAACCCGTCTGATTTATGCGTTGTCACTATGCTTGGGGATAAAATGGACCACGGAGAATATCCGTTACGCAAAAACGACATCCTTATTATGGACACATCCGACACGGACGTTGTCAAATCAGGCATCTATGCATTCACAACCCACAATGACGCTTATATGTTTATCAACGGTGTTAACCGCCGTTTTGACGGCACGTGGCGCTTCTATTTCTATAACAAAAACTACCCCGAAAAAATTCTCACCGATGAAGAAGTGAAAAAAGCAGATATAAGAATTATTGGCAGAATAGTTAAAAATCTGTCGTTGACGATTTAATAAGTTTTCTTTACATTTTCATTCCATGCCCTAAAAAACGCGAAAACCCATGATAGAATAACCATATAAGCATGCTCTACCCTCTGCACACACATTTAAGGAGTAAGAAGGAGCAAGAAGGGAGAGAAACTCATGCTTATTGATATCACAAAACCGGAACTTATAACGATTTTACTTATAGTCCTAGCCATAAAATCTAAATAACCGGTGAACTCAAGGGGTGCTCGCAACACCTCTTTTGTTTTACTTCTTTATAATATCACACCTCATAAAGTGACATTCAATCCTGATATCAATATACCACCAAACACTATAAATGTGAATACATTGTATGCATTTGTTACACATCTAAACACTTAATAATTCTTAATATTTTATAATTACCCTAAAAACCTTGCGTAATCACACTTTCAACCCTCAATATACTCCTTTCGGTTACCTTGAAATTTACAAGCAAAATTTTGTATCTTGGTAAAAAAGGAGGATTGAAGATGAGCGCACAACAAAGTTTAGTTGATACTTCGTTATATGTTATTGAAGATGTCAAACCCATTGTTACATTCGATATTGAGCCTGTTAAAGAAGTAAAAAAGAAAACTAAAAAGAAAAATTTTAATAAAAAACGAGATAGATACAAAAACCCCACTTATAGAAAAACATACCAAAATGATGTTGTTAATAAAGAACAAGAACAGCAAGAAGCTGAAAAACAACAACAAATAAAAGATGATACAGCGCTCTGGGGCGGTATGAATAATGTTTATGCAGAATTGGCAAATTATTTTGTAGACCAAATCCCGTTTGGCTCTTGTGAAACCGTTTTTGATTTAGGTTTTATTACTCTATGGAAACAAGAATATACAAACAAAAGTTATATGTATTATGGCAAAAGGTACAAAGAAGTTCCACATAACTTTCTTGAAGCAGAAATCAAAGGGACGGAAAATCTACCCGTTGATGAGAGGCTTAAAATCCATTCAAAATTTTTAGAAATATTGAAACAAGATTATACAATATACGAAGCTCTTAATATCCTCAAAAATTATGAAAATGAATGTAAAATTTTGAAAGAAAATTTAATTAACATAGCTAATTGGTTTATTATTGCAATTGTTTATAAATTGTCAATGTAATTAAGTGTATAATATTCTTGTAAATCTTTTCATTTCAAAACCCGTTGCGAACCACCGGTTCAAGACTGCAAGGTAGGAACCTGTTTAGGTTCCTTCTGCATATATAGGGATTTTATTTTGTGTAATTTACAGGGATTAATAACTGCTCGGGCTTCATTGTGTAGGTTCTGAATTCAGGGATTTTCTTTTTGTTATAAACGGCATAACGCAAACGACGCAAATATTTATAATCCTTTTCTCCGTTCTCCATAATCAAAACACATGCCGGTGTTCTTTTGGTCTTTTGACCATAATACAAAGCTTGCCCGATGCATTCTGCCCATTTATTTGCAAAGTCGAACTCTACAGCCATTGTTGGCAACAAACAATCTACGCGTGTTTTGTCGTTAAGTTTATATTCAGTTATCCCACCGCGTGCTTTGCACCATTGTGCTTGATAAACCTTTTCAGCATATAACCTTTTAGCCCAAGTGGGCGATATGGTGAAAGATAGTAAAAGTATTGATAAAATAATTTTTCTAATCATTGTAAATCCCTAATTTTTCCCGTTTGTGAAAAGTATACAATAAAAATAAAAGGATTTTAATATGGCAGAGCTAACACCAAAACAGGAAAAATTTTGTCAAGAGTATATCCAATGCGGGAATGCATCAGAAGCTTACAGAAGGGCTTACAACGCAACTAATATGAAGCCGGAAGTTATAAATGTTAAGGCTGTTGAATTACTGAAAAACGGTAAGGTGTCGGTAAGGCTTTCAGAATTAAACGCAGAAATCAAAAGTAAAGCAATTGCAAGCGCGGAAGAAATTCAAGAAACGCTAACAAAATTGTTACGTGGCGAAATTGAAGAAGAATGCGTAACGGTTGAGGGTACGGGTGATGGTTGTTCAGAAGCTAGGATTATCAGAAAACAAGTAACCCCGAAAGACCGCATTAAAGCAGGCGAAACGCTTGCAAAAATGCGTGGTTATTACAATATTAATCTCAATGTAAACGATAAGCCTACAATTGTTGACGATATTTAAGGCGGTATTATGAGAAAGCTTAGCGATTTAATAATACCTACATTTCACGAAGTGCACAGGGATATTAAAGCTCGTGCACATACTCATTACTGGTTTAAGGGCGGTCGTGGTTCCACAAAGTCGTCATTTATTTCGCTTGAAATTATTTATAACATAATTCTTGACCCTGAATGTAATGCAATATGTTTCCGCAAAATTGGGAAAGATATTGAAGAAAGCGTTTATAACCAGATACTCTGGGCAATTGACGCGTTAGGGGTTAATGACTATTTTAAGGCGTATAAATCACCTTATAGGATTGTTTATATTCCGACAGGTCAAGTAATAGCTTTTAGGGGGCTTGATGACGCTACAAAAACAAAATCAATCAAGCTTAAAAAAGGTTATTATAAAATCTCGTGGTTTGAAGAACTTGACGAGTTTTCAGGGATTGAAGAAATCCGCAAGGCTGAACAATCCGTTATGCGTGGCGGTAATCAATTTATAGCGTTCAAATCATATAACCCCCCTCAAAACGTCAACAACTGGGTTAATAAAGAGGTTATACACGACAGAAAAGACCGTTTGGTAACTCATAACACATATTTAGAAGTTCCGCCTGACTGGCTCGGCGAACAGTTTTTTATTGAAGCGGAAGTATTAAAGAAAATAAATGAGCTTGCGTATCGTCATGAATATATGGGCGAAATCACAGGCACAGGCGGGCTTATTTTCCAAAATATTCAAGATTTACGGATGGATGATGAATTTATCAGTCATTTTTCGAATTTGCGTGAAGGTATTGACTGGGGTTTTGCTAATGACCCGTTTGCGTGGAATAAATTGCATTATGACAAAACCCGCAGAAGTATTTACATTTATGATGAAATCGACAAAATCGGCTTAACTAATGACCGCGCTATGGAGCTTTTAACAGGTCGTACAGATGTAACTATCACCGCAGACAGTGAAGAACCGAAGTCTATTGCAGAGTTTCAACTTAATAACTTTAGGATTAAAGGCGCAATTAAGGGCAAAGATAGCGTCCGCTATGGTATTAAATGGTTGCAAAAACTTGTTAATATCTACATTGACAAAGAGCGTTGCCCGAAAACTTATGAAGAATTTACACTGTATGAACTTGAAAAAGACAAAAACGGGGATTTTAAAGACAAATACCCTGATAAGAACAATCACCATATAGATACAATCAGATACGCGCTTGAAGATGATATGAACAACAATTATGTAACGGCGGTTAAGGGGTTGAGGTTATAAAATTTTCTCCTAAAAAGATGGTACATTTTGTACCATTTATCCTAAATTTTCTCCTAAAAATGCCCGATTTTAAATGTTTTACACTCTTTTTATAGGAGAATTTTAAATGATATATCAAGTAATGGCAGATAATAACGAGATTAACAGCAGCAACGTTGCTGATTGGTTGAGCATATTTCAAAGTCAGATATTACCGATAAGAATAAAGTTAGGAGCGTATTATGACGGCAATAATTGCATTGTTAAGCAGGGTGCGGTTAAAGGACGCCCGAACTATTCAATCAATGTCAATATGGCTAAATATATTGTTGATGTCGCGACGGGTTACGCGTTTGGTGTTCCTGTTACTTATGACACAAAAGACGAGAACACAAAAACAATTTTAGAAAAACTCCAATATATCAACAAAAATAACAATGTTTCCGAAGTCGATTTTCAACAAGGCGGGGATATGGCGACATTCGGCGTATCTTATCAGCTTGTTATGGCTCGTGAGGGTGCTGAACCGCTTGAAGATAGAATTATTTTCAGACATCTTGACCCTTTAAAAACATTCTTTGTTACAGATAACACAGTGCTTGAAAATCCTTTATGCGCAGTTTATTACCATAAATATTTTGAAGATAAAGCAGAAAAAACAAATATTTATGTTTATGATGCAACTAATTTATATATTTTCACAGGTGCAAACGATAATTATACCTTATTAAATCGTGAAGCGCACAATATGGGGCAAATACCCGTAATACAAAGCTTAAACAATGATGATGCGTTCGGAGATTTTCAATGTGTTACTGACTTATTAGACAGTTTAAGCCTTGCGATATCAAATAATACAGACAATTTGCAGTCTATCGCAAACGCTATTCTTGCAATTTCAGGCGGTACGCTTAATGAGGAGCAAATTAAGGAAATTAACGCGTATAAAGTTGCGAATTTGCCAACAAGTTCACAGATGGAGTGGATTATAAAAGATATTAACCCTGAAGCTGAAAAAATGCAGATTGATAATTTGCTCAAATTCTTATTTCAGATTTCGCAAGTGCCTGATTTAACAGATGACGCGTTCGGAGGTAATCAGTCAGGTGTTGCAATGCGTTATAAAATATGGGGATTAGACCAGCTCTGGGTTACAAAGACGACGAAATATAAAAAGTCTATATTCCAACGGCTTAAAATCCTTTTACACCTGCTTCAATACAGGTTTAAAAGCAATGTTGAACTACTCGATAATATAGACATTGCATTCACTCGAAACCTACCGCAGGATAACTCAGAAGTTTACGCAATGGTTAACGCGCTTAAGGGTGTTATTTCAGACCGTACGCTATTGTCTAATATTCCGCTTGTTGAAGATGTTGACAAGGAACTTGAAGAACTTGATGTACAAGCCGAAAAAAATGCGGATTTGTATGGGTTTAATAATAATGAGAACTTAAACAAGGTAGAAAATGAACAGTAGAGATTACTGGGCGGAACGAGCAAGGCAAGATAAAATTAAGGTTATCAAAGTGGGTGAAAAAGGCATTGATAATCTTAAACGCTTGCTTAAAACAAATCTTGATGATGTTGAAAAGAAAATCAAAGAGTTTTACGAAAAGTACGGCGAAAATCCTGCTGAACATTTAAGTTATGCGGAGTTTGAAAAATACAAGCAAAAACTACGCGCAAAGGCTAAAAAATATCCAAAAGACAAGACTTTGCAGAAACTTGCTAAGCAGGACATACCAAAATATAAAATCGACCGTTTACGTGCGTTAGAAACCGATTTACAGATAGCACTGACAGAGGCTACAGCAGGGCAAGAAACGGGAATATATAAAACTCTGACAGATGTCGGCAAAGTATCGCAGGCGGTTGTTGCAAGCCGTTTTAAAAAGTATTTAGGGCTTGAATTTAATACTTTTTCAGCGCGCAAGATGAAACAGCTTTTAAGTTCTGACTGGTCGGGTGCTAATTGGAGCGCGCGATTATGGAAAGACCGCGAGGTTGTCGGGCAAAAACTCACAAATATTCTTGAAAAAGGTGTTACACAGGGTACATCTTTACAAAAAATGAGCCGAGAACTTAAAAATGTTACAGGGCAGAGTTTTAACAATGCTTTCAGGTTAATACGAACCGAAACAAGCCATATTGATGGGCAGGTTACACTTGAAGGGTATAAACAGGCGCAAAAGGATTTTAATCAGAAATTAAAATATAAATATGATGCGTTTTTGGATAATCGTACATCAAAAATATGCCGTGAATTAGAAGGAAAAGAATTTTGGGTTGACGATGCAAAGGTCGGTGTTAATTATCCACCTATGCATCCGAATTGCCGCAGCACGACACAATTAATTATTGATGATATAGATATTTTTGCTGATGAAGCTGGGGCTGCTAATAGACAACAAGATGTGATACAAAAAACAAAATCACAAGATAAAAACGAAATTACACCTGAAATTTTAGCACAACCTTATGAAGATATAAGCCAAAATGATGAACTAATACAAAAACTTAAAGGGCAGACAAAAACACTTGATGAAACTACACAAAACTCAATTAAAAAATATACAACAGGTTGGGAGGGTGAATATTTACAAATAAATGGAGTATTGAGAAATAATTTAAAAGATTATGAGGAGCTAACTGGAGTTATGACAGATAAAAAAATTACAAAAGTAAAAAATTGGATTAAAGATATGGATACAGCTATGGATAAATCTTTGTTGCCTCAAAATATGAAATTATACAGAGGAGTTAATGAAAATGGTTTAAAAACAATTTTTAAAAATAGTGAAATAGCTGAATTTATAAGAGCAAATGAAGTAAATGAAATCAATTTGGCTAAAGTTAAAAATGCATTACAAAATGCCCGTTATGACGAGTTAGGTTTTATGTCAACTTCATACGCAAAAACAAGTGCTTATAAAGCGAAAACAAGATTTGAAATAAATGCACCTAAAAATTTAAAAGGGATTTTGGTTGAAGATATCGGGATTAATAGTGAAAAAGAAATGTTACTACAAAGAAATACAAGTTGGATAGTAAAAGATATTACTATAGAATTTGATGTTAACGATAGAAAATATTATTATAATTTTATATTTGATTACTTAAGCTCGTAAAAAATACCAGATTTAATTCTTTCATCACAAAGTTTATCAAATTCTTCTTGTGTCATCTTGCCATCAATATATGCTTGTCGTTCTTCTTTAGTCAAAGGGTCGTATGCTTTAGCACTGCCCCCAAAATTTTGCCGTTCTTCAAATGTCATTTTTTTATGTTCCATATTACCATTATTTAATAATTTATAAAATTTTTCAACCCCTTTGTAAAGAATTTTGCCCGATTTGCAAGCTGTCATAATGAATTTATGTTTATTCGTACAGTAAAAACGAAGGAAAAGGAGAAAACATTATGACAGACGAAACAACACAAACAGAACAGACATTTACGCAGGCTGATATTGACAGCTTAAAGGCTCAACATCAAGAGGAGATGAACAATTTAGCGGGTAAATTGAGAGCTGAATTTAAAGAAAAGGAAAAGCAAGCTAAGGCGGAAGCAGAAAGAATTGCAAGACAAGCGAATATGACAGAGCTTGAAAAGGCAAGAGCAGACCTTGAAGAATTGCAAAGCAAATACCAACAATCACAGGACACTATCGCTTTAACCGCTCAAAAAGACGAAACACGCAAACTAATGTCTGAACTTGGAGTTGATGTTAATTGTCTTGATTATGTTTTTGTTCCGAAAGATATGGAAGCCACCAAAGCCCGAACAAAAGCTTTTAAGGAGTACATTGACGGAGTTAAAAAGGAAACTTTTGAAAGTAATGTACAATCTAAAGCCCCGAGTGCTGGCGGTGTTCAAACAGGCTCAAACGTTGATATAAACAACGCTATTAGAGCCGGAGCAGGTTATTAATTAAAATATGAAAGGCTAAAAAATGGCAAACAATGTAAACATTATTACAAGAAGTAACGCAGAGGCGTTAATTCCAACACAGGTAGCTAACGAAATTATTTCAGGAGTTACCGAAAGCGCAAATATTCTCCGTTTAATGAGAAGATTGCCGAATATGACAGCTAAACAATACAAAATGCCTGTATTGTCAGCGTTGCCAATGGCGTATTTTGTAGACGGTGACACAGGTCAGAAACAAACAACAAAAGCAGAATGGGATAATATCACACTTACAGCAGAAGAAATCGCGTGTATTGTTCCAATTCCGGAAGCTGTGCTTGCTGACGCAAGTTATGATATTTTCGCTCAAATTAAGCCGTTGATTGTTTCAGCATTCAATGATGTTATTCAAAAGGCAATTTTGGCGGGTGAAAATATCCCAATGTCATGGGGTCAAGCAATTGTTCCCGCTGCTATTGCTGCAGGTAATGTAGTAACTCGTGGAACAAATGAAGATATCGCAGGTGATATTATCGGTGAAAACGGTGTTATGGCACAAGTTGAAAATGACGGTTTCAATGTTAACGGTTTCTTTGCAGATAACACATTAAAACCTGTATTGAGAAACTTAAGAAATACAAATAATACACCGATTTATGTAAACTCTGTTGCTACAGGTTCACCTTCAACATTGTTAGGTATTCCTGTAAATTATAACAACACAGGTGTATTCGATACTTCAAAAGCTTTAATGCTTGCAGGTGATTTCACAAAAGCTGTTTACTCAATCAGAGAAGATTTGACTTACAAAGTCTTGACAGAAGCTGTAATCCAAAATCCTGACGGTACAATTGCTTACAACTTGGCTCAGCAGGATATGGTTGCATTACGCTGCGTAATGAGATTAGGTGTTGCAGTTGCTAATCCGTTGACAAAATCAAACGGAGATGCGACAACTCGTTATCCGTTCGCAGTATTAGCTCCGGCAGCAACAAAAGCAGCAGCTAAAAAATCAGAATAGGAGGAGTGGGGGAGTAATTCCCCCCTCCCTTTCTTGAGGTATAAAATGATTGAAAACTTTGAAAAAATTAAACAATATGTTTTAACTCTCGGTGAATTCGAAGATAGCCCGAAATTTGACTTACAAATTCAGATGATTATTGATGAGATTTTGGCTTATTGCTATCGTGATGACGTTCCGCAAGCTATGGAGTTACCACTTGCTGATGTTATTGTTAATGAGATTAAAACAAAAGGTTTACTCGGTTTTGACGGGGAGATTTCAAGCTATTCAGAAGGTGATATGTCGGTATCGTTCGGCAATTCTTCAAGTTCTTCATCTTCTAACGGCGGGGGCAAATATTTTGGCAAACTCGACGCGTTTAAACAAATAATCGGAGTGCTTAAGACCTCCGACAAAAATATTGGCACTTATACAGAAACCTACAGAGTGGGTGAAAAAGATGTTTAGAGATGATAGATGTTCAATTGAGCGCCCCGTACAGATTAAAGAAGAAGGCGAAACTATCGGCTGGCAAGATGATTTGATAGCTGTTGACCTTCCCTGTCATTTATCAGTTCAGTCAATAAGCCCAGTTAATCAATCACAGAGCACCGCTACAGTTTTATTGGATTATGTTTTATATATCGACACAAAACATGGTGTTACAATCCAATCAAATGATAAAATAACGGTAACAACCGCACAGGGACAACAATACCAATTAAGAGCAGGTGAAAGCCACAAGTACAGACTTACAACACAGACACATTGCGAGATTTTGAAAGTAGTTTAATATGTTTGATAGTTATGCAAAAAAATTAGCTTCTGTTCAGGCAGATGTGCCGAAAATATTTAAAGCAACTGCTTTAAAAGGTGCAAAGTTTGCCGAAAATAAAGCAAAAGAATTGACGGACCAAGAAAATCTTGTTGATACAGGTAATTACCGCCGTAACTGGAACGGTGAACGAATTGAACCGCAAGAGGGTGTTTATGGTGTTGTATTGGAAAACAGCGCGGAATATGCCTCATATCTTGAAGATGGACACAAATTGAAAAATGGGGGTCGATGGAACGGTCGCAAAGTCGGCAGACGTACTCTTGATGATACCGAATTTTACTGTCTTGAACAACTCGACAAAGCTTTTGAAAAAACTTATACAAAATATCATCAGTCATTTACTGAACCGCAAGAATAGCGCAAGCCCGCAGAGAGTGAAAGCGGAGCGTACTCGTTTAATGCGGGCGAAGCAAGAAAAGCCCGATTTTAAAATTGCTATGCTGTACTTATGGCAATCATTATAGACTTAAAAAATGCGATTAGAAAAGCTATATACACAAAGGATAACTCTATAAACTTCTTTTTTAATGAGATTATACGGGTTCAATATCCTTATGTCTTCTTTTATATCCCGTCTTTTAAGCTCGATAAAGCATTAACAGAGGGCTACTGGCGTAAATTAACTTTGTTATGTGTGATTGAATACGCAGAATATGAGGACAACACCACAACGGAGTTATGGGAGTATGCCGACACATTGGCAGAAGCTTATAAACTCTTTGATTTTCTTGACACTAAATTAAGTGTTGAAGATGCAGAGTTTAAAATCGTGGACGGTGTTTTACAAATGACTTTTGACCTCGAGTTTTACGTAAAACTCGAAGATATGACAGAACTAATGGAAGAATTGGATTTAACCATAAAATAAGGAGAAAAAAATGGTAAGTACACAACCAAAATTTAACATTGATTTCAAAGAATTAGCCGTTCTGGCTATTCAAAGACAACAGCGCGGTAGTGTCATTATGATTTTAGATGATGATACTACAGAAAACGACAAAATCACTTATGGCGGTTTGGGTGACGTCAACAAAGCAGATTACACACAAGCAAATTATGATAGATTAACTCTTGCTTTCTTGGGTAATCCGTCAAAAGTTATCGTTATCAAAACAGAGGAAAATTTTAACGATATGTTGAAAAAACTTGATTATTTTGATAACTATACACTTTGTTATCCCGAAGGAAAAGCCGAACATTTTACGGCTATTCAAAATTATATTAAAAAAGTCAGAGGCAAAAACAATTATTCAAGAGCGGTTTTAGGTAGTGCAATGTCACCTGATGCGGAATACATCATTAATTTTGCAACTGATAATATTAAAGCTAATGTTAATGGGGAGGTTAAAACATTTACATCAGGTGATTATACTTGTAGAGTTGCAGGTGCTTTATCAGGACTTGCGCCGAGCCGTTCATTGACTTATTTTGAACTCCCTGAAATTGTTGATTGTCCGCTTTCTGCTGATGCTGATGCAGATGTTAAAGCGGGTAAATTGGTCGTATTACATCAAGACGGCTCGTTTAAGTTCGGACGTGCTGTCAACTCACTTATAACACTTACGGACGGTATTACGGAAGCATTCCAAAAAATCAGAGTTGTTGACATTATGGATATGATTGCGAACGACATTGTTACAACATTCAGAACAGGCTATGTCGGCAAATATACAAACAATTTTACCAACAAAAACCGTTTTGTAGGTGCCGTAAATTCGTATTTATATGATTTAGCGGCAGAGGGATTACTTGAAAGCGAAAACGACAACGCCGTACAAATCTCTTACGAAAAAACAAAATCATATTTGAACGGTAAAGGCGTAGACACAACAAATATGTCTTATATGGATATTATTAAATCAAATACAGGCTCAAGGGTGTTGCTTGACGGTGTATGTTCACCGACTGACGCAATGGAAGATTTAGATTTGGGTATGTACTTGTTTCAAGCTTTAGAAAGTGAGGTATAACAATGGCAGGCAACACAGCAGAACAAACATTAAAAGCAACTAATGCCCGCGTTTTTCTTGCAGGTGAGGAAGTCGGTTTTTGGCAGTCATTCTCTGCAACGATAACAATAAATTACGAAGATGTATATGTTGGTGATGATGTCGACAGACGCGAGGTATCAAAACAGGGTGATGGCAATCTTTCGCAACAGTTATCAAACTCTATAGGCGTTGAACTGTTCAATAAAATCAAAGCAGGGGGCAGACATTCACGCTTTACTATTGAGGCAGAAATTGAAAAAGATGCAACAGGTGAAACTCAAATTATGACTATCCCAGGAGTAACTTTTGACGCAATACCGCTTGCGGATTGGGAAAAGGGAGCAGTCGCAAAGGCTGATATGTCTTTCAGGTTCCCGCCGTCACAAGTTGTATTCTCACAGACTATAAGTTAGAAAGGTAACGGGAGCGTAAGCGACTGACCATATTTTGAAAAATCCGACGAATTTCGTCAGAAAGGGCAAAAAATAAATTATGGCAAATTTGGATAAACTTTTAAAACAAATCGAAAAAAACAAAGAAACCGAAAATGAAGTCAAAACACATCAGTTGACTATTGCAGGCGAAACTTTCGATGTCAAGACAATGACACGCAAAGATAAGCGCGATTTTGTCTACACGCAGGAAATAACTAAAAAGAAAACAACAGTAGGGGATATTGTTAATAAAATGAAACCTTTCATTTATAAAAGTATTCCTGAATTGAAAGAGTTAGCAGTAAAAGCTAAAGATGCAGGTCAGATTGCTTCTTATTATGATGTTATAGAAGCTTACTTTGAGCCTGAACAGATTATTGAAATCATAGGCTTTATTACTGATATTAACGGGCTTTCGGAAAACGATACAGCAGAGGAGATAGAGGAGATAAAAAAGCCATAGAGGGAGATTTTAATCTCCTTCTATGCGCCTACTATCTGCAAAAAGGGATAAATCCCGAAGTAATCCTACAGCTTACACCGCGTGAAAAAGCTTTTTATTTAGCAAGTATGATGTGGTGGGCTGAAAAACAACAAGTTGAGGCATAAAATGGCACAGTATAAAGATACATTACTATTAATTGATAAAGTTACAGCGCCTTTAAAGAAAATCATCAATAATACAAATAAAGCTACTGAAAAGACCGACAAATTCAGACAAAAGGTCAGACAACTCGGTGATAATTTGACTGCAACAGGTCAAAAACTTACCGCTGTCGGTAACAAAATGAAATCAGTGGGTAATAATATTTCAGGTGGCGTAACCAAAATTACGGTTGCCATTACAGCATTAACCGCGGGGCTAGTTGTAGGATTAAATAAAGCCTCTGATTATGCCGATAATATCGACAAAATGAGCCAAAAAATCGGGATGTCTGCCGAAAAATATCAGGAGCTTAATTTTGTGCTATCCCAAAATGGCGCAAATGTTGATAATTTGCAAATGGGATATAAAACACTGACAAATAAAATGGTTTCAGCACAAAAGGGGTCAAAAGATGCTACAGCATTATTCAGAAAATTAAATGTAAGTATCAAAAATAGTAACGGTGAATTGCGCAGTACTGATGATGTTTTTGATGACGTTATAAGAAAACTTACATCAATGAAAAACCCTACTGAAAGAATGGCGAGTGCAA
>JAMPCZ010000022.1 GCA_023665935.1 Muribaculaceae bacterium
TTTAGTTATGATTTTAGCGGGTGGCGAGGGGAAACGTTTGTACCCTTTAACAAAGGATAGAGCTAAACCTGCGGTTCCGTTTGGTGGACGTTACAGAATTATTGATTTTGTTATCAATAATTTTATCAATTCAGGCTTTTTTAAGATTAAGGTTTTAACCCAGTACAAATCTGATTCTTTAAATAAACACATCTCAAGAGGATGGGCACTGTCGCCGTTTTTGAATCAGTATGTTGATTTGGTTCCTGCTCAGATGAGAACGGGTAACGATTGGTATCGCGGAACGGCTGATGCTATTTATCAAAATATTTTTCATATTCAGGATGAAGATCCTCGTTATGTTTGTATCTTTGGCGGTGACCATATTTATAAAATGCAGGTTAATCAAATGTTGGATTTCCACAAAGACAAATCTGCTGATTTAACGATTTCGGCAATTCCTATTCCAATTGAAGAAGCTTCAGAATTTGGTATTATGGAAGTCGATGAAGATTGGCGGCTCATAAACTTTGTTGAAAAACCTAAAACCCCGCCTAAAGAAATTCCGGGAATGCCCGGTAAATGTCTTGCCTCTATGGGTAATTATATTTTTGACAAGGAAATTCTTTTAGCCGCGTTAGAAAAAGACTATAATATCAAAGAATCAAGTCATGATTTTGGCAAAAATGTTATTCCGATGCTATTAAATGAAGGTAAAAATATATTTGTTTATAATTTCGCAGATAATTCGTTTTTGGGTATGTCAGATTCCGAACGAGGCTACTGGCGTGATGTCGGAAGTATTGATGCGTATTGGCAGGCTAATATGGATTTGCTGACTTATACTCCGGAATTAAATCTGTATTCAAAAGAGTGGCCGCTCAGAACTTTCAATTATAACTATCCTCCTGCGAAATTTGTGTGGGAAGAAGGTGAAAGGGTCGGTATGGCAACAAATTCAATGGTGTCAGAAGGCTGTATTATTTCCGGCGGCGGATTATCTCATTGTGTTTTATCTCCTGAGGTTCGCATCAACAGTTACTCAAGTGTAACGGATAGTATATTGATGGAAAATGTTGAAGTCGGCAGATATTCACAAATCCGCAAAGCTATTATTGACAAGAATGTTGTTATTCCTCCTCATACAAAAATCGGTTTTGATAGAGAAGAGGATTTAAAACGAGGATTCCACGTATCAGAAGGTGGAGTCACGGTAGTACCTAAAGGAGCTATTTTATAACATTATTGTTTATTATTTTATATTTTTGAGGTACAATCTGTTTGTACCTCATTTTTTGTGTAAATTTTTGTGAATTATCCCCGAAATTTAAGCAAATATTTGTGTTCACATGATTTATTGATTTGGGTAGGAATTTATGGCAATATCAGGTTTAAACTCAATAAAAACATTTACCAACGCTGCGACACAGCGTGTATTGAACGTACTTCCTTCCGGAACCATAAATTCAGAAAAGGCTAATAAAGCGGTACTTTGGATAGGTAAACATATATCATCCCCTGAAAACCGACTTATTTTGGGTGTTTCTGCCCTGATGAGCCAGCCGTTTATTGATTTGTCAAATAAGAAGATTGATGAAGATACAAGGAAAGTTTCCGCCGCCAGGACAGTTGCCAAGATTATCGCCGGAACTACCACCGGGGTTCTTATCCGTTATGCCTGTATTAAAGCTATAGATGCTTTTTGTAAATTGCCTGAAGAAATTGTTGAATTAACAAAACATAAACGGTTGAGAACTTTCTTTACTCCGTTTGAAGAAATCGCTAAGGGTTTGTCAGACTTGAAACTTTATAAAAATGCTCTGGGAACATTGCTTTCTTTGGGTATTATGGTATTTACCAACTTTTTGATAGATGCTCCGATGACTAGAGTTCTTACAAATAAGTTTATTGATAAAATCCATGCCAAAGATAAATTAAAAGCCGGACAGGCTGATGATAAGAAGGAGGTAAGAGATGCAGCTTAAGCCTTCTTTCTTTGCCCCGTTTAATGAATGGGTTGCTAAACATTACGGCAGAGATACCGGTAAAATGCTTGTTCATACCGGTGTTGTCGGCTGGCTGCTTTCTGCGGCGGCTCAGGTTATGGCGATTGTAGTAAATGACAAAATCCCAAAAGAGCAGAAGTTATACCTTGTTCCTCAAGAGCTTGCGGATGCCGCAGTGAATATTCTCTCTTTTTATACAATTACTCAGGGCTGCAAGTCTATTACTTCTAAGCTTGTTTCAACAGGAAAACTTCTTCCAAAATCAATCAGGCAGGTTATTGATGCAAAAGGTTTGACAAACAGAATCGGTAAAATTGATTTTAATGTGCTGAAAGATGCAAATTTGACTAAAGAAGAATTGGATGTTACGGAATCTTTCAAAAACGGTATTGATGTTATTGGTGCGACTATCGGTTCTGTTGTTTCATGTAACTTAGTAACACCTATTATCAGAAATGAAATTGCAGCGAGTCGACAAAAGAAACTGATTGGTCGTATGAATTCAGGAGATGAACATTCTACTGCATATCAGCCTGCAAATTACCCTTATACTCGTCCGACTTTTGAAAGTTTTATACACTCAGGAACTTTAAAAATATAAGTAAATAAATCCGCAGATGATTCCGCATACCAGTAGTATAAATATTCCGATCAGTTTGTAAAAGTAAGTGGTTGTGTATTCGTTTTTTGTTTGGAGCTTATTTATTATATTTTTTGAGTAATCGAATTTTGAATCGTTTTTTGTTTTTTCATATGCTCCGTGGATAAGTTTTTTGAATTTGTACATTGTTTCAAGTTTTTCGCGTGCTGCAGGGTTTGATATTGTAATCTTTTTTATTTTTATATTCTCATCTGTTTCAAGTTCATTATCGACGTATGCGGATAAGTTGCCGATAAATTCCGGGTGGAGCTTTTCTTCAATTGTGCTTGGGCGGCTGGAGTTTTCGCATTTATAAATGTTTAGGATTTTTCTAAGTTCAGCAATCTTTTTTCTGCAAGCGGGGCAAAACTCCAGGTGCAAATCAACATAATCTTTCAATCTTGGATTTAATTTTCCTTCGATATAAAAATTTATCAGTGCAGATACCTGATTACAGGTTAGATTTTTATTCATTTATTTCTCCTTAAATATAATTCTTTAATGCTTCTTGCAGTTTAATTCTTGCTCTTGAAATTCGCGATTTTACGGTTCCGATACTGGAGTTTGTCGTCTTGGCTATTTCTTCGTAGCTCAGCCCTTGAAATTCTCTCAATATAATTGGGATTCTAAAGTTTTCCGGTAGCTGTCTGATTGCGGATTTTATTAAATTTTCGCATTCAGATGTTATGCATTTGTCTATCGGCTTAAATTTTTTATCGGGTAATTCGAGTTTTAGCGTGAAATTCAACGGTTCGCAAGTATAGTCAATGGATATTGTGTCGGGCGTTTTTTTCTTCTTTCTGATTTCGTCGTAGTATGTGTTGGTGATAATGTGGTTCAGCCAGCCTTTGAAGCATTTTGGATTTTTTAAACTATAAATACTCTTTGCGACTTTCAGTAAAACTTCTTGCGTAAGATCTGATATGTTATCGGAACTTTTCAGCAGGTAACTCAGAGTTGCGAATACATCGGTTTGTATTTTTCTTATAAGTTCTTCCAGTGCCTTAAAATCGTCCTGCTGGGAAAGCACAACAAGTTCCTCTATCGACATTTTTTTATAGAGTAACTTATTTTCGCTCATTAGATTTCCTCCCTAATAGAAATATTAGGAAGAAATTTTTGACATTAGTATCAGCTTATTGCTAACTTGATGGGGTAATATTTTTTTGTCCGATATTGTAATTGCTATTATTTATTAAGCTTATAGCGAACAACAGAGTTGCTTCCTTGTGAAGAAACAAACAAAAATCCGTTTGTGTAGAATATGCAGTAAGGGTTTTGGATGTCTGTAATCAATTCTGTAATTTGTCCGTTACTGTCGACTTTTAGTACGTTATTTTTGTTATAGTTTGCAATATAAATGTTTTTGTCGTTATCCATTGCTAAGCCGATAGGGCCGTCTATCTTTTCACTTTTTATGTAAACGATTTTTTTATTGTTCTGGTCAATTTTGTAAATTGTATTATCTGAAAATCCTGCAACAAAAAGGTTTCCCTCGTTATCTGTAGTGATGCCGGTCGGACTGGTTATGTTATTGTATGTTCCGCCGGTTGTAAATGCAGGAGGATTTTCCGCTTCATACCTTTTGACTTGGTCTTGTTGAATTTCTTTTGCAATTTCCTCTTGGTTTTCGGATGTTTTTTCTTCGCCTTGTTCACTTCTTATGTATTGAAGTTCTTGCTTTGGCAGAGAAGCCAAAAGCTGGGTTGCATTCTGCCCAATCATTGTATCTTTTGGAATAAGAGCCAAATACATTCTTGCTTTTTCGTATTCGCCGAGCTTTTTGCTTAATGCTGCAGCTTTATACACAGATTCGTAATCATCGGGTTTTCGCACAATGATTTGTTTGAATGCGGCAAGTGCTGCTTCGTCTTGTTTTAGGTATTCCAGCAGCGAACCTAAATTATAATACGCATCAATATAATTCGGATCAAGGTCAATGGCTTCTCTGAAACACCTTATTGACTCCTCGAGCTGTCCGAGGTTGAAAAAATCAATACCTTTGTTGTAGTGCAGCTTTGCGTCTGTTGAAATTGCACCGTATGAAACATTGGATATTGTCAGCAATGTTGTGATTACAATTAATGATTTTATAAATTTATTGAATTTCATCAAGTTCCTTAATCAGTTGTGAATTTTGAGCTGCAAACTCACTTCCTCGTGCAATAATAGCTTTTTTAAGAATTTGCGGTAAGTTTATTGTTTGCATTTGTTCAAAATTATTTGGTAACCTTAAACTCCAGTTTTTATCGCCGGATGTTCCCGGAGTATTATATGTTTGTGTCATGTTGAAGAAATCTGTGAAAAACATTTGGATATTTTCAGCTTTTGATGCGAACAATTCTACAAGTTTTGTTTCTTTTAAGAATTCTGCATTTTTTGTCATTTCGACAATAATATCATCTTTATTTGGAGCCTCTGCGAATAAATCTTCAACCAAATTTTTTACGTGCAAGTAGCCTTCGTGTGTGTTTATAAGAGATTTTGCCCATAAAGTTACAGGTCTGTTATCGTGAGTTCCGACCATTGCCCAGCATTTTTGGGTGATGTTTTTGCATCTGTACGGATCTTCAGGCTCTATCGGAACGGTGAATTGAGTTAATCTCATACCTAAAAGGTCATATGATTTCATAACTGCGGCGACAGGATTTGTTAGAGTTCCCAAATCTTCACATACAATTGAATCTTTTGTTAAACCTTCTTCTTGAGCTGCTGCGATAACGATTTTTTCGATAAGTCTTCCGTATAGTTTTATTTGTTCGTCACTCAGATTTTTTACACGTTTTTCATTATCAGGAGTCATTGTATGGTCTAAATCTTCAACTCCGATTACCGCATATTTACCAAGTTCAGGGTGTTCAGGGGAAGAATAAAGTCTTCCTGCTCCAAATTCAGGCATCGGTTTTTTACCTGATTTATAAACCCAAGGGTCGATTAAACCTACAATGTGGTCTATTCTTACCCCGCCCGGATTTTCTCGGAACATCTTTTTGAACAAGTTTTTCATCAATATTCCGGCTTCGCCCAAGCTTCCGTCTGTGTTGTAAAGCTTTTCAGGGTCTATTACCGGAAATCCCCATGCCTGTCCGTCTTTTGAAAAATAATCAGGCGGGCACCCTAAGCACCAGCCGTCTAAAAATAAAGATTGGTAAGCCCAGCAATCTCTGTCTGAGAAAGCGACTTGTCTGTCGGCAATCATCTTTATTCCTTTTGAGTCTGCGTATTTCTTAGTTTGTGCGTTTTGTTTGTTTAACACGAACTGTATAAATTTGTATTCATCAATTTCTTTGCTGTATTTCTTTGAAATTTCGTCTATGCGTTTTCCGTATTCTATTTTTTCTTCATAGTTTTTCGGATTGAATAAGTTTTTATCGGTTTTGCTTTTCCAGTTCGGCCAGTAATCTGTTCCGTGTTCAATGGATAACGCCTCATATAAACTGTCTTTGTCCAGCCAGGAATCGTTTTCGTCTTTGTAGATTTCAAATTCCTGCATTAAATTTTTATTGTTTAGTTCAACAAAGTTTCTGTACGCTTCGGATAGAGCTTGAGCTTGTTTTATTGTAGTGTAAGAATAACTTGTCTTATTTTTGTCTTTGTTAGGATTGTTTTCAACAATTTCGTTAAATGTTTTTTCAGACAATATTCTGAAACATTTTGGAGTAGTTAGTTCTTTTAAATCAATGAATAATGGGTTGTTAGAGAAAATTGTTCCGCAATATGGAGAAGAGTCTGAGGACTTAGTTTTTCCTGCAGGTCCCATTTGGATTGCATCAAATAATCCTGCGGCATAGTCAATAAAGTTTCTGCCTGCTTGAGAATTAATAGTTCCGAATCCGGTGTTTTCCCCTTCAAGAGCCGGAAAACTTCCGTTGTGCATAATGAAAACAAAATTCTTTTTGCCAAGAACTTCAAGTGCTTTTTTTACAGTACTAATTTTGCTTTTATCTAACGTGCAAACCATTATTACCCCTTCTTATTTAAACTAAAACCATAATATCACTTACATTAATTATATTTAAAATTTGGGCGCGGTGGGACTGTCTTGCTCGTTCGCATTTAACGGGTCTGCGGTTGTCGCCTGCAATGGATTCCATTTTGCCGCCAAGCCTTCGCCCTCAGCTCTCTCGCGCTCGAACCTTATACAAAGCTTCCGCTTTGTGGTTCTCGTCCTGAACCCCTTAACCAAATTTAGATTTGGGCGCGGTGGGACTCGAACCCACGACCAATTGATTAAGAGTCAACTGCTCTACCGACTGAGCTACACGCCCTTCTCTGTGTTTAGTTTAGCACATAAATTCATACTGTCAAACAAGTATTTTTAATCAAATATTAAGTTTTGTTATCCTTAAATTTATTCTTCACGCAACTAATGATTCTCAAAATTTTTTATATATAAGGAAAGTAG
The DNA here is from genome assembly GCA_023665935.1 of Muribaculaceae bacterium. GTDB lineage: Bacteria > Cyanobacteriota > Vampirovibrionia > Gastranaerophilales > Gastranaerophilaceae > Zag111. The sequence continues at coordinate 7,031 of JAMPCZ010000022.1, forward strand.
TGCACGTGTAATGGTAGAAAATTTGCAATTTAACCTATTAAATAATCCTTATTTAGGTGTTGATAAGTCTAATATGAGCAATAAAATCGGCTCATCTCAGGTTTCTGCACCAAAATTTTCTGCCGCAACGAGGATGTCGTTTCAAGCTAAAACCGATTCTTTCGGATTCTCTCAAGATTCTAAAAATGCTCAGGTTAAATTAGAACTGGCGGCTAGAGTTTCGGATGTTTCAACTAATCTTAAAGATGTTGAAGATCATAACGGTTTTATCGGCAAGGCTTGGAGCTGGACAAAAAATACTTTTGGTTTTGGTGCAAGTTCAAATAAAGTTGAAAAGGCTCAATCTGCTGAACAAAAACTTTTAGAGCAGTTTGAAGATAATCCGCAGGCTGTCTTTGAAGAGTTGACGGGTGCACCTTATTCCGATGAGAATTTGGATAAATTTCTTAACGGTGAAATTAAGTTAAAATCAGAACAAGCACTTGACTGTTATAGGGAAGGTCAGGCTGAATGCAGCGATATTGTCGGCGATATTGTTTCGGGATTTGCCGCCTTTGGCGCGTATTCTTTAGCTCTTGCAGCTGCTCCGTTTACCGGAGGCGCATCTATTGCCGTTGGGATAGCTGCAGCGGCGACAGTTGGCGGAGTTGTTAAGGCTGGTGTAAAAGCTGCGGATGCAAAATCCGGTGGCAGAGAATATGATTCATTTACTCGTGATATGGTTACCGGTGCATTTTCCGGACTTCTCGCTCCAATTACAGGTGGTGCAGGCGGAGCCGTTGGTAAGACTATAGCTTCCCGTTTAGGTTTGGAAGCTCTGTCTATTGGCGGTAAATCCGTTGCGAAAGGTGCAGGCGAACAAGTTGTAAAACAAGGTTTGAAGTCTATTTTAACAAACCCTGCCGGTTATACATATGCAGGTGGTTCTGTATTAAAGCGTGGTCTTGCTTACGGAACAGAAATGATGGTTGACGGAGCTTTAAGCGGAGCGATTGATAACGGATTTAGGACTGCTTACGATGGTGGTAGTTTATCTGATGTTGTAGATTCCGCAAAACAAGGTTTTGTAGGCGGTGCAATTTTGGCTCCTGTCATTGGCGGCGGGCTTAAAGTTACAGGTCATGCTGTTTCTCATATAAAGGATAAGCCGCATTTTACAGGTTCTGAACCTTTGATAAAAACCGATATTGACCTGGAGTCAAGGGCTGAGTTAGATGCTTTGGATGCAATTTTGGCTAAAGCAAGAGCAAAAAAAGTTGTTGATAAACCTGATGCTTCATCAAAAACTTCTGCTTCTGCTTCTACTAGTGCTTCATCTGTATCGCATCCTCCTAAAGTTGAAATCTCAACTCCGAATAATGTTCGGGAATGCTACAATGAGCACGTAAATCATGTGGGTATAGATCTTAATTCCGGACAAATTGCAGGTGGTCATAACTCTGCATTCTACCCTGACTATTTTGTGAATGTAGCACAGCCGCATTCTTATACCTTAAGAGGTAACGCGCTGCGAACTATAAATGATGCGTTACGTGAGCTTGATACTGAATTTAGCAGAGCTTCAGGTAATTGTCGTGTAACTCGTAGTGGTGATAAATTTGTCATTGAGTTTGAATTTACAAGCAGGGATGGCGGTTCAATATATCGAGAATTGAACCCTGATGGAAGTTTTACGCTCCCAAAATATGCGACTAATCCAAATGATGTTGTAACAGTACCAGCCAGTGATAAATTAAGGAAGCGTTATGACAGTACGGTACAATCTCACATAGATAATTTAGCTGCTGAATTAGGATTTGACGTTAATCCTCAAACATTTAAAGATGTTACCATTAATGTAGATGAAGGCGGCACAATTGAAATAGTTACAACCTATAAGCAAAATGGCAGGGTTAAAAAGTATAAGTTTGAACCGTTGGAAACAGATGAACCCGGATTGAAGATTTATAAACAATCATGTGATGATGTAGAATTCGCCACTCCAAAAACATCTTGTGACGGCAGACTATTGAGTGATATTGCTGATTTCTTGGAAAAAGGTACAGATAAATTTGAGGCAACTCATATTCCTGAGTCTAATTTGTATCTGTTTAATTATGAAAATATCACTTTCCAAGCTGTAATTGATGACTTTGGTAATATGACAACTTTTTATCCGGTAACTAAAGATTACCTATGGAATACTCACAATCTTATTAAAGATGATGTGGTAGATTTGACTAATACTATAAAAGTGTGCAATACTTAAGACAGAAAGGTTAATTATGATAAAGAAAATTGATATTTCAAATTTGAATAAAGTTCAATCAAAGATAAAAAGACCAGGTGATTTTGCTCAAACAATATCTTATAAAGAAGATGAATTTGTGAAAGCAGAGTCTGCGCACCTTCCATTGATTGAAGTAAACAAGTTTTTGTTAAAGGTAAACTATCCTAAGTTTATGAGCAGGTTGCTTGACTCTCAATATTGGACTGATGGATTGAATTTTGTTGATATTGCACCGCGGAAAAATGTTATAGAAAAAGTCGGAGTGGGGCTTTTTGACAAAAAGGAAGCAAGTGTAGTTGTTCATAAACTCTCTTTAGATGATTTCTCAGGTATATTAACTCAGGTTACAGCTGCAAATATCTTGAAAAAGCCAGAAAAAGAACTTGCATATAAAAATTTGTTCTTGAACTTACTGAACTATATAAAAGCTCATCGTACTCAAGAATAATTATTTCGAAATTTTACCAAAGTGAAGGCGGCGGGTGAAAATCACCCGCCGCCTTTTTATGTGTTCTATTTATTTTTAAAATTAAATATTGGTTTTATTATTTTTTCAATTTTTACACTATCAAATATATTGCTGATGATTTCGCTTGCTTTTTTGTAAGCTTGCGGTGCTTCGTCAAGAGTTGCTTTTGAAACACAGCTTGAATGTATGCCCTCCATTGATTTTTGGAACTCTTCAAGTTGTATCAGTTCAGACGCCTGTCCCCTTGATAATTGTCTTCCTGCGCCGTGCGGAGCACTCTTATTCCAGTCTTCGTTACCCTTGCCTTCGGCTATTATTGCACCATCACGCATATTTAACGGGATAATTACTTTCTTGCCTTTTTCAGCGGAAATTGCACCTTTTCTTATGATTCCGTCTTCGGATATATAGTTATGGATGCTTTCAAATGAAGAAACTTCATCCCATCCCATTCCTTCTATAATTTTATCTGCAATTGTTCTGCGGTTTATTTGTGAAAATTTTACCGCAATCTGCATATCTTCAAGGTATTTTTGAGCTTTTTCATCGCTCAAGTACGATAATTTCTCTATCTCGTAAGGGTTTTGACCTTCTGCGATTTTTTGGTGATAATCGAAAACTTCTTGTCCAAACCTTCTTGAACCTGTGTGTACCACCAGGTATGTGTTCCCGTCAGCATCTTTATCAAGTTCTATGAAGTGGTTTCCGCTGCCGAGGGTTCCTAAAGTCTGCAATGCTTTTTCGGCAGAGCCCCCGAATTTTTCATATAGTGAAGTTACTTGAGCTGCAAGTTCTCTTGCCGCTGGACTTTCAATTATCGGACGTTCTTGTCTTTTTCTTGATACATTGTGTCTTATGATTTTGTCTAATTTGTCAAAATCAATTTCTTTTCCTTTTGTATCTATTTTGACACACAGCATTCCGCAGCCGATATCTCCGCCTATAAGAGATGGTATAACTTTACCTTCGGCACCTATTGGCGCGGTAAATCCTACAACCGTGTTTTTTCCGGCATGAGTGTCCGGCATGATTCTGACAGGAATATCTTTAAATACAGGGTGCGAGCAGATTTTTCTTATCTGTTCTGTTGTTGCTTCGTTTAAGTTCTTTGTAAAAACTTTTGCCTTAGTTTCGCTACCTTGAATTTCCATAGTATCTCCCTGCGGACTTCTTTCTAATCCTTTAAAGCTCGGATAGTTTTTCTGTACATTTCTTTGAAAATAAAATTTGTTACTAAACTGAGAGATTCCATTTATCATGCAAAAACTTCTTTCTTTTGGGGTTTCTGCAATCTATAAATTTCCTCAATTTCTTTAGTTGCTTATTGTTAAATGTATTGTTACATTACTTAATCAAAAAAGCCCCTTTTGGGGCTTTTTTTAGTATCTTTCCAAATATTTATCAAGTTCCCATTGAGAAACATATGTTCTGAATGAATCCCATTCTTTTTTCTTGGATGTCATAAACTCTTTGAAAATATGTTCTCCGAGTGCAGCTTTTACAACAAGCGATTTATCCATATGTTCAAGAGCTTCAGCCAAGCTTCCCGGAAGTGCGTCAATTCTTTGTTTTTTACGCTCTTTTGATGTTAATTTGTAGATGTTGCTTTCAACAGGTGCCGGCGGATCGATTTTGTTTCTAATACCGTCAAGACAAGCTTCTAAAATTGCCGCAAATGCTAAATAAGGGTTGCAAGCCGGGTCAGGGGATCTTAATTCGACACGGGTAGAGATTCCGCGTTTTGCCGGAACTCTTAAAAGTGCGCTTCTGTTTGCTAATGACCATGCCAAATATACAGGTGCTTCATATCCCGGAACAAGCCGTTTGTAACTGTTTACAACAGGATTTGTGATTGCTGTAATACTTTTAACGTGTTTCAGCATACCGCCGATTGAATATTTTGCGGTGTTGGATAATTGATATTCTTCGTTTTCATCGAAAAATGCGTTTTTATCGCCTTCAAATAGTGAAATATTACAGTGCATGCCTGAACCGTTTATGCCGAAAATCGGCTTTGGCATAAATGTTGCGTGTAAATTGTGTTTTGCCGCAATAGCTTTAACTGCGATTCTGAAAGTTGTTACGTTATCTGCGGCTGTCAAAATATCCGCGTATCTGAAATCTATTTCGTGCTGTCCGTCGGCAACTTCGTGGTGGGAAGCTTCAATATCAAAGCCCATATCTTGAAGAGTTAAAACGATATCAGAACGGACATCTTCTCCCAAGTCTTCAGGACCTACATCGTAATAGCCTGCATGGTCTTGAGTTTCAGTTGTTACATTGCCGTCTTTATCTTTAGCAAATAGGAAAAATTCTGCTTCGGGACCAATATTCATTGAAAATCCCATTTTTTCAGCAGCTTTCATCACCCTTTTTAAATTGCATCTCGGACAGCCTTCAAACGGCGTTCCGTCTGCATTGTAGATGTCACAAATCAGTCTTGCGGCATTTACGCCGTGAGTTTCTCTCCACGGTAAAATTTGAAAACTGTTGATATCAGGGTGAAAAAACATGTCGGAGGTTTCAATGCTGCGGAATCCCTTGATAGAAGAGCCGTCCAGCATAATTTCATTATCAAGCACTTTGTCAATATGCTCAGACGGTATTGACATATTTTTGACCTGACCGTTAATGTCAACAAATTGTAATTTTATAAATTTTATATTCTCATCTTTTATAATCTTTTTAATTTCATCTCTAGTAAATTCTTTTCCATCCAGTCTTTTGTGTTTAAATTCTGTCATGCTAACCTCTTTCTTTTATTTTATTAGCATAAAGATTTTACTAAAAAAGGTCAAGTTTTTTATATTAAGAATATATAAAATTTCTAATGTTTTTCAATGATTTTGTTATTGTCATCGACAATAATTACGGTTGGTTTAAAGTCTTCTAATTCTTTTTCTTCAAATTGTCCGTAAGTAACAATGATGACTTTGTCGCCCGGTTGAACTTTTCTTGCAGCTGCACCGTTTAAACAAATTTCACCTGAATCAGCTTTCCCTTTTATGACGTACGTTTGGAATCGTTCTCCGTTATTTACGTCTAAGATTTCAACTTTTTGCCACTCTTTTATATTTGCAGCTTTTAAAAGTGTTTCGTCAATTGTGATTGAGCCGACGTAGTTTAAATTAGCGTCTGTAACAGTGGCTCGGTGTATTTTTGAATATAAAAACTCTAATAACATAATCTTTCCTCTGTTCATATTATATAACAAATAAAAATCTTGCCAAATACTGTAACAAATTGGTTAGACCCTACGGGATAAACCAACATTGGTCGGCAAGCAAGGAATGACACTGCGAATTCTCTTCGTCATTCTGAGCGTAGCGAAGAATCTCATAAATAATATAAGCTGGATTGCTTCTGTCGTAAACTCCTTCGCAACGACGACCCGGTTGCAAGATTATTGTCATTCTGAGCATAGCGAAGAAGCCCAATCGAATTTGCAGGCTCCGTTGGTGTGGATTTCGGAATGACAAAAATTAAAAGAATAAAAAAGCGGTCTGTTGACCGCTGTGTTTATGAGTTTCCTATATCCTTTTATCCTAAAATTTTTTCTCTTTTTCCTTATTGATTATCCAACGATTTTTGAAACGAAGTTTACGGTTTCAAAAAATGAATCCTTGACGAATTCTTTTGCCAAAACCTTAAGCGGTCTGTTTTCGATACAGTCAAAAACGTAATATATCGGGTCTTGAGAATTATTAAATCTCATTCTTCTGTCTTTTTTTTCTAAATAGTTAAAATCTTCAATGGATTTTCTTTTGGCTGTTCTTCTTGTCATTGTTCCAAAAGCTTGTCCTGATGTTGCTAACATAATCTCTCATCTCTCTCTTTGTTATATCTTACATATATATAAAGTAAATACTCTTCAAAAAATTGCTTTTTTGCTTTAGTGTTTGTTAACATTTCTTAACTATTTCTCTAGCTCAATAATATCGTAGCCGCAAAGGTTTTTCCCTATTGATTTTTCCAAGTTTGCTTTTGCGGAATTGTATTCATAAAGCGCGGTATAATATGTTAGTTGAGCTTGTTCGTAGGTGTTTTGGGCATCTTTCAACTCAGTTGGAGAGCCTTCTCCGACTTTATATCTGCCAAATGACAGTTCGTAATTTTCTTTTGCTTGTTTTACTTGAATTATCGCATATGGGAGCTGGCTTCGTTTTTCTTCCAATGTAAGGTATGCGTTTTGGATTTCAAGATAAATGTTATTTTGGGTGTTTCTGGCATTAGCCAGTTCTTTGTCATAGTAGTACCTTGCCTCTTTAATTTCGTTTCGTATCAGCATTCCGTTGATTGTCGGGAATGTCAGATATGCACCGTAGTTAAAGCCGTAATTTGATGTCCAATTTCTGCCGCCTCGCTGGTGTTGACCTTCGACAGATATTGTCGGAAGAAATGATTTTTTTGTAAGATTTACTGTTTGGTGCGCCCCTTCAACTTTTATTTCCGCGTGTTTTAGCTCGGGTCTTGCTTCTCTTGCGATTTCTATGGCTTGGGTAAAAGTAAGATTAATCGGCTGATATTTTAGTTTTTCGCTCACTTCGTATTTCTGAAGATAAGGCAGCCCCATTACATTGTTGAGTTTTGCCATTGCTAAATTTACGGAGTTTTCTGCTTTTATAAGGTTAAGTTTGGCATTACTCAGATTTGTTTCGGCAATAGTTACATCGACCTTTGGATTCATTCCGCTTTTGTAAAGTGCTTTTGCCTGGTTATAAAACAGTTGGTATTTTTCAACATTGTCTGTGGCTACCCGCTTGTATTCGTAACTGTAAAGCAGGTTAAAATAAGCATCTTTTGTTTGATAGATTACATCGTTAACGATGGCTTCAAATGTTTTTTTGTAGCCTTCATAATCCAGTTTTCTTATTGTTGCTTGATTTTGTGTTACTCCGAAATCATAGAGCATTTGTTGTACCGTTATTTGCCCGAGCAGGAAATAATTAAATTCCAGGGTTTCGCCAAATGCGTCTGATAATTGCAGCTGCCTTAGTCTGGTGGCTCCGGTTTGCCAAGATATAGACGGAAAATAATTTGACCAAATTTGTTTTAATCTTGCATCGGATGCTAATATGTCTTGAAATGCGGCATTGATTTGCGGATTATTTCCCAGCGCAAGTTTAAGACAATTTTCTAACGTCATGTTTATATTTTTCTCAATTGAGCCTGAGATAATAAACTCTGAATCTGTTGAACTTTTGGGTAAAACATTTTCGCTTGGAGGAAATTCATCGGGATTGATAGTATTTTCTGCGCTATTAGCAAACACAGCCGGAGTAAGTATTAAAAATAGAAAAATTGTAATAATTCGTTTAATCATTGTCGAGTTTTGTCCTTGAACTGTTTTATTTTGTCTGACAAGTCTGATTTTAGACTTTCTATCATTACGTAAAATGCAGGAACTAAGAAAGTTCCGATAAATGCAACCGCTATCATCCCTCCAAACACCGTCATGCCGACTGAATGTCTTGATGCTGCTCCTGCACCTGTCGCAACAACAAGCGGAATTAGTCCCAGTATAAATGCGATATTTGTCATCATAACAGCACGAAATCTGAGTTTTGCCGCTTGCAGGGCTGCTTCTTTGATTCCCAGTCCGTTTTCGTGTGCATCTTTTGCAAATTCAATAATCAGGATTGCTTGTTTTGTACTTAGCCCAATAAGCATAACAAGCCCGATTTGGGAATAAATATCAAGAGAGTATCCTGCGATATATTGAAAGATTAGAGCTCCGCCGATTGCAACAGGAGTGATTAGCAGTACGGTAATTGGTAAAAACCAGCTTTCGTAAAGCCCTACAAGAAACAAGAATATAAAAATTAATGACATAATAAGTATTGGAACGATTTGTCCGCTGGATTGTTTTTCTTGCAGAGAGGTTCCTGACCAGGCGTAGCCCATATCTTTCGGAAGATTTTTGTTTGATATTTCTTCCATAAGTTCCATCCCTTTTCCTGAACTTACTCCGCTTCTTGTGTTTCCGTTAATCGTTATTGCCGGATACATATTAAACCGAGTTCTGCTTTGCGGTCCGACAGTGTGTCTAGGTTTTATTACAGTTGAAAGCGGTACCATTTTTCCGTGTTTGTTTTTTACATAAATATTATTAAGATCAGAAATGGTTTCTCTGTGGTCGCCGTCCGCTTGTACATATACTCTGTAGACCCTGCCGTACTTGTTGAAATCGTTTACATATGACTTTGCAAAATATGCGGCAATTGAGTTGTAAATTTCAAGAATATCTATATCTTGCGCCATTGCTTTTTCTATATCAACATCAAGAATAATTTGAGGAATATTTGCGGTGTATGAGGTGTAAACCATTGAAAAATTCGGATTATCTTTCGCGATTCCGATAATTTTCATGGCTTCTTTGTATAATTCTGCGGGGCTTCTGTCACCCTTGTCGAGTAATTGATATTCAAACCCTCCAAACATTCCAAGTCCTGATATGGCTGGCGGGGAAAAAGTTGCGATAGTTGCAGACGGATACTTTGAAAATTCTTTGTTTAGATTTTTTAAAATACCGTTTAAGGATTCGTTTTTAGATTTTCTTTTTGACCAAGGCTTGAATCTTGAAACTATAAATGCGGTGTTTTCTCCATCCATTCCGACAAGGCTGATTGTGCTTTTTACTCCCGGAATTTTTAAAATCTGTTTTTCTATTTCTTTAGCAACAGCGTCTGTTCTTGAGGCTGAAGCTCCGTCAGGTAATTGTATTTGGGTGAATGCGGCTCCTCTGTCTTCTGTCGGTAAAAATCCTTTTGGAATCAGCAGAAACATTGCGCCTGTTAAAAGTGTAATAAGTCCGAGTGTACCAAACATCAGGCTCTTTGAATCTATGAAGCTTTTTACGTATTTCAAGTATTTATCGAGTATCCCGTTAAACCAATCATCAAATTTTTGTATAATTTTTAAATCAGCTTTTTCTTCATTTTTTAATATTATTGAGCATAGTGCAGGTGCAAGAGTCAAAGCTACAAGCGTTGAAAGTCCGATAGATGATGCTATACACAGCGCAAATTGACGAAACATTCTGCCTGTTATTCCGCCCATAAATGATACCGGAACAAAGACCGCCATTAACACTAATGATGTTGCTACGACGGCTCCCAGTACTTCTTTCATTGTAGTTTCAGTTGCTTCTTTTGGGGTTTTGCCCTCCTGGATGTGTCTTTGAGTGTTTTCAAGTACGACTATTGCATCGTCTACAACTAAGCCAACAGCCAGTACCAGTCCGAACAGTATTAGTAAATTGATTGAGAAGCCAAATAGATGCATGAATATAAATACACCGATTAAGGAAACCGGAATTGCCGCAAATGGAATGAATGCAGCACGAAGTTCTCCTAAAAATAAATATGTAACAAGAGATACAAGAATTACTGCTAAAATTACCGCACTGATTACTTCGTGGATTGACTCTCGTACAAATTCTGTTTCGTCGTGCTCTATATTGTATACGATATCTTTTGGAAAGGTTCTATTCAGTTCTTCAAGTTTCTTTTTTATTTTGTTTGATAAATCTATTGAGTTTGCCTCTGGTAGTTGGCTTACCGTAATAATTGCGGAAGTTTTGCCGCTGATTCTTGAGGTATGAGAATATTCTTCCGAACCAAGTTCAACTCTTGCAACATCTTTCAGTTTTACTTGTGCTCCGTTTGGCATTGATTTGATGATAATATTTTCAAATTCGTGGACTTCTTTAAGTCTGCCCTTAGTTTTTAACGTGATTTTTATCGGCTGCTTGATATTTAATGGTTCATCACCCAAATCCCCTGCGGGTGTTTGGATGTTTTGAGCTTGGATTGCTGCTGTAACTTCGCTTGTCGAAAGATTATAATGTGCCATTTTATCAGCATTGAGCCAAATTCTCATAGCGTAATTTGAACTACCGAAGACTCCGACTTTTCCGACCCCTTTGATGCGTGCAAGTTCGTCTTTTATGTAAATATCTGCGTAGTTTGAGATGTATAAGTTATCATAACTGTTGTGGGGTGAACTGACAGAGATTAATAATAACCCCGGACCTCCTGTCGATTTTTGCACGGATAAGCCGTATCGCTTGGCTTCCTCCGGCAGCCGCGGAGTTACCAGTTGTAATTGGTTTTGAACATTGACAACCGCCATATCAGGATCAGTTCCGACTTCAAAGTATAGAGTTAAGGTGTAGACTCCGCTTTCTGAGGTTGAAGACATATATATCATATTTTGAACCCCGTTAAGCTGTGCTTCTACAGGTGCAGCGATTGTTGATTCAATAACATCTGAACTTGCGCCGGAATATGTTGCAGTTACCACTACCTGAGGCGGAGTGATAGAGGGGTATTCTTCAAGCGGTAATGTTTTCATCATTAGTATTCCTGCCAGTAATATAACCAAAGATATTACAATAGCAAGTTTTGGCCTATTTATAAATAAATTGCCTGAACTGGTTGTTGTCATTGTTTTTTCCTAAATTATTATGCAGTAGTTTTATTTAGAGATAATATTAATTTTTTCTCCCGGAGTAACTTTTTGGATGCCGTCAGATATTACTTTGTCACCTTGTTTTAGTCCGTCTGTAACAATCCAATCTTTGCCGGATTGCCCGTGGACTTTAATATAGGTAAGTTGCGGTAAATTATTTTTATCAAGCTTGTAGACAAATTTCCCCTCCTGATTTTCCTGTACTGCGACTATTGGTACTGTTGGAACAGTAATAGATTTGTTTGCAAAGAGCTTTATGTTAACAAATTCTCCGTGCAAGAGCTTGTTGTCAGGGTTTGGAAATGTTGCTCTCATTGTCACGGTTCCCGTAGTTTGGTCTATCTTATTGTCTAAAAAATCCTGTACTCCGTCGTGTTTATACTTAGAACCGTTTGAAAAATATAATTCAACTTTTCGTTTCTCGTCGCTTTTTTCCGCACTTGATAGTGTCGAATAGTCTTCTGAGGATAGCGGAAAGGTTACATAAATCGGATTAGTACTGTTAATTGTTGTGAGAGAACCCGTAGATGGTGTTACGTAATTCCCTATTGTAACGTCGATTATCCCAATTCTACCGTCGACCGGGGCTTTGATTTCGGTGTAACTTAAGTTTCTGTTAGAATCTTTCAGGGTGGTTTCGGCGGCATTTAATTGTGCAACCAGAGCATCACGATTAGCCAACAGTTCATCGTATCTTGATTTTGCTATGTAATCCTGTTTTACAAGTTCTTCGGCTCTTACTAGTTGTTTATTTGCGTATTCCAGTTGAGCTTTTATATTATTTATATTTGCACCTGCTGTATTTGCCGCATTTTGAAATTCTAAAGGCTCAATTAAAAACAGTGTATCACCTGCTTTGACGTAATCACCTTCTTTAAAAAAGCTTTTTTGAAGATAACCTGATACTCTGGCTAAAATACTTACTTGATATTTTGAAACTACGCGGCCGGGAACTTCAAAACTCGGAATAACCTCGGTTTCTCTGATTTCTGTTATGGAAACATTTGGTGCATGCTGTTTGCTCATTGCCTGTTTTTTCATAAATGCTCCGAGTGCAGATATCCCGAATCTTATTCCGATTGCTGCAAGTATTATGGCGAAAACTATGATTATCTTTTTTTTCATTAATATCCCTTAGTTTAAGTTTGTTTGAATAAATCTGATAATTTTATTTAAAGCTTTGCTGCGGTGTGAAATTTTGTTTTTCTCTTCTTCAGAGATATCAGCCATGGTTAAGCCGTCATATCCATCGACTTCAAAAACCGGGTCGTAGCCAAATCCGTTTGTTCCCGACTGTTTCAGTGCAATTTTTCCGTGGCATTCACCTGTTTGGCTTGTCAAAATTTCACCTGCTTCATTAACAAGAGTCATAGCACAAACAAATTTCGCGCTTCTATTACCTGAGTCGGTAAGATTTGCCAAAAGCTTGTCAATTCTTGCTTGCGGAGTTTGAGCATAGCGCGCAGAATAAATCCCGGGTTCGCCGTTTAGAGCTTCAACACACAGCCCAGAATCATCAGCCAAAGATATCATTTTTGATAATTTTGCAGCCTCTTTTGCTTTTATATATGAATTTTGTTCAAATGTTGTTCCGTCCTCTTGCGGGTCAAAGTTTTCGGGCGGAAGTATAAATTCAATGCCCGAGCCTTTTGAAATCTCGTTGATTTCTTGTAATTTATGTTGGTTTCCTGTTGCAAAAACAATTTTTATTTTATTTTCCATATCTGCGTTGCCTTCTTCCGAATTCTTTTACACATTCTGCTAACAGCTTTTTATCAAATTCAGGCCAAAATTCTTCGCGGATAATAATTTCCGAATACGCAATCTGCCAAAGAAGATAGTTTGAAATTCTCTGCTCTCCGCCTGTTCTGACTAATATGTCAGGTTCAGGAATTCCTTTTGTATAAAGATAATCTGCAATGGTTTCTTCTGTGACCTCTTGCGCTGAAACTCCTGAGTCTATAATTTGTTTTACTGCGTTTGTAATTTCGTCGCGAGAGCCGTAATTCAGTGCAATTTGAAGGTTTACGCCTGTGTTGTTTTTAGTTGTTTCGACGGCATTATAAAGGATTTTTTGCAGGTTATCCGATAGCCTTGTCAAATCTCCGATAAAATGTATTTGGACATTTTCTTTGTGCATTTCAGTAAGTTCGTTTGTCAACGTTACCGCAACAAGGTTCATAAGAAAATCTACCTCTTCCTGTTTACGGTTCCAGTTTTCAGTAGAAAAAGCGTAGACAGTCAGGTATTTTATCCCAAAATCATTGCAGGCTCTAAGAGTTGCTTTGAGTGCTTCAACGCCTTTTTTGTGACCGAGCGCGGATGGAAGATTTTTGGATTTAGCCCATCTTCGGTTCCCGTCCATAATTATTGCAACGTGTTTTAAATCTGTCTCTTTTATAATTTTTTTTATCTCTTTTTCCATATTCTTAACCCTCACCCTAGCCCTCTTTGATAGGGGGCAAATTTTTTGAATCTGACATTCCAAGGCTTTAGCCGCAAAACTATTTCACTTTACACTATTGCGCCGTGTGAGGCATCCTGAACATTTTTTGCGTATTTTGCAAGGTATCCCGATTTGCATTTCAGTTCAAACGGTTTCAGCTTTTTACGGCGAATGTTCAGTTCTTCTTCTGATACCAAAAGATTTATTTGACGAGTATTTATGTCAATTCTAATTCTGTCACCGTTTTCTATTAATGCGATATTTCCGCCGTTTGCGGCTTCCGGGCAAACGTGCCCAATGCAAATTCCGCGGGTTCCGCCTGAAAACCGTCCATCAGTTATTAATGCACAGCTTGTACCTAAACCTTTACCTACCAAAAGTGATGTCGGCGCAAGCATTTCTCTCATTCCCGGACCGCCCTTGGGTCCTTCGTAGCGGATTATCAAGATATCTCCGGGTTTGATAGTGTCCTCCTCAAGGGCTTTCATTGCTTCTTCTTCCGAGTCAAAAGTTACCGCTTGACCTTCAAATTCGTAACAAGACGGATCAATTCCCGAAATCTTTGTAACGCACCCGCCTGTTGCAATGTTACCGTAAAGGATTCCCAGTCCGGGTTTTGTTGTAAACGGCTCGTTATACGGATGTATAAGATTTGTGTTCACGTAAGCGTCTTTTGTAATTTCTGAAATTTTTAATCCGCTTATCGTTAATTTATCTTTTAGTCCGATATTTGCCTCATTTAAGGTCTTTAATAGAGCCGGAATCCCGCCTGCATTATGAAAATCTGTCATTGTAGGAGTTGCCGCAGGGTCAAGCTTTACTACTTGATGAATTTTGTGGCTGAGTTCTTCAAAGTCTTTCAGTGTAACATCAATATTTCCTGCTGAGGCTAAGGCTAAAATGTGTAAAAATGAATTTGTAGAGCCGCCCATTGCAAGGTCGCAAATTATTGCATTTCGGAGAGTATCTTTATCTACAATGTCTGTCGGGCAAATGTTTTGATTTACAAGTTCAACAATTTTTACCCCTGAATCAAATGCGATTCTGCGTTTCTTTGATGATACCGCGGCTGATGTTGCGCATAACGGCAGACTCATCCCCATAACTTCCGCCAGGCATGCCATTGTGTTTGCTGTGTACATACCCTGACACGAACCGGCAGTAGGACAAGATTCTTCCTCCAGCTCCAAAAGTCTTTTCTTATCAATAACACCGCTGCGGAATTTTCCCACCGCTTCAAAAGAACCTTTTATCATTGTAAGTTTTTCACAACGGCTCTCTCCGTCAAGCATTGGACCAGCCGTCACAATTATTGTCGGAATATTTAGCCTTAATGCTCCAATTAGCATTCCAGGAGTTATTTTGTCACAATTTGAAAGCAGCACAAGACCGTCAAGCTGATGCGCTTCGGCTACTGTTTCAACACAGTCCGCTATCAAATCTCTTGACGGAAGCGAATATCTCATTCCGCTATGTCCCATTGATATTCCGTCACAAACCGCGGGAACTCCGAATATAAAAGCCTGTCCGCCGCCTGAATGTATCCCTTTTTCGATTTGGCGTTCCAAATCTCTCATCCCGATATGTCCCGGAACAAGATCAGAAAACGAGCTTGCAATGCCGATAAACGGGCGTTTTAAATTGTTTCTGCTTACTCCGGTTGCCATCAATAAACCTCTATGCGGAGTTCTTGCTATACCTTCTTTTATACTGTCACTTCTCATCGTAAATATCCCTTCAATCCCCTTGATTATATCTGAAAATTATTTTCTTGTAAACTCAAACTAAATGTGGTACAATGAGTTGGTGAAGAAATAAGGAGAGAATTATGCCAAAATTCAATAATAGTGCGAAATTTCGGGGGGGGGTAA
>JAMPCZ010000023.1 GCA_023665935.1 Muribaculaceae bacterium
TTGTTTCATTAAATATTTTTTTGCTTTCTTTGTTATAATTAAAATTTTTCTCAATCAGTAAATAAATTAAACGATATAATCTATCACTATATAAAGGTATAAGAACTTCCCTAATAGATTCTTTATCTATACTCAAAGGTACAGCTCCAGTAACTCTCCTTTCAATAATACTTTTTCCATATTTAGTATTTAGATATACATATACAAAAGTATTGTATTCAATTGAATTAAATTTAAGCATAAATACATTCATCCCTAATGAAACAGGGATATTTAGTTTTGGCATTAAATAAGTTTTACCGGCATTACCGATTTTATTTATTATTACTTCATAACCAAATAACTTGGTTTTCTCTAAAAATTCATAGGCATTTTTAGATATATATATTACATCATCTTCAAAGTTATCATTTTCAAAATCTACCGTCCTGATCATTAACGAATAATTTTTTGTTTTTGATATTTGGACATATTCTTTCAACAACTCATAGCTGCCATTAGCGTGGTAATCAGTTAGAACTTTTAACAAATTGCCCAATTTATCATATTTATGCTTTTTTACAAGATTTATATTATATAATATTTCTGGTAAAAAGAATTCTGCATCAATTCTATTAGCGGAAGACTCTTTTGATATGCAATTTTTGTACACAATAGAATGCTTCATTATTCTTCACTCCAAAATGAAAGCTTTTCAGATTTTGCAAAATCAATAAAAGCTTCTGCTATTCCTTCTGGTAAATCTCCATTATGATTATGTAAATCATGTTCTAATACAAAATGACCATGTTTATCTAATTTTGGTCTACCATTTTCATCTTTAGTGTATACATATTCCCCTGAATTATTTTTTCCGCTTTTTTCTGATACTGCAAAAAATATCGGATAATCTTCAACATGTGGGCAATAGTATTTTTTATCAGAATCATCATCATTCCATTTTTGTAAAAAGAGAACACTTGTTTTTGTTCCTGTATGTGGCTTAAAAGTATTAGCATTCAAACCTACTACAGCTAATATTCTTGCCTTCTTTGCAATAAATTCTCGAATATCTTTATCAGAAGTATTATTAAACCTACTTTGCGGTAAAACAATGGCAAGTCTTCCGCCGGGTCTTACGAAATCTAAATTGCGTTCAATAAATAGAATATCTCTTCCAAGTTTAGATTTCATTTTATTTTTATTTTCATCTTTAAAAGCTAAATCATATTTTGCAAGAATTGTTTGCTCTTTAATATCACCGGCAAAAGGAGGATTTGCCATCAATATGTCAAAATTAAATTCTTTATAACTATCTTTTTCTTTTTGTAACTTTTCAAGTCGTTCAAATCCATCTTGATATACGCTTAACCATTCTTTTGAATTAACTGTATTTTTCCATCTATCATAAT
Source organism: Muribaculaceae bacterium (assembly GCA_023665935.1). Taxonomy (GTDB): domain Bacteria; phylum Cyanobacteriota; class Vampirovibrionia; order Gastranaerophilales; family Gastranaerophilaceae; genus Zag111. The sequence goes on from JAMPCZ010000023.1 coordinate 1,392, forward strand.
CAAGAGTATTCAAGTGTAGAACATTTGTATTTCCATCTCCAGCAATCAAATTCAAGGTTCTTGCAACGCGAACTGCTTTTTCATCAAAATCAATACCAAATATTTTCAATACATTGTCTTTTTCATCATCAGGAATTTCGGCATTTGAGAAAAGTTTTCCGGTTATTTTAAAAATCGTATGAACAGGAAAACCGCATGAACCTGATGCTGTATCAATCATATGTTCGCCTTTTTGAGGATTTAACATTTTGACACACATGTCAATAACATGTCTTGGGGTAAAATATTGTCCTTTTTCTCCCTTTGAGGATTTATTAATTAAATATTCAAAAGCTTCATCTATAATTTGAATATTTGAATTAAATAATTTAATATCTTGGATACTAGAAACACATACAGATAAATGGGATGGCGAAAGATTTATTTTTGAATCTTCAGTAAAGATACCTTTCCATTTGGTTTTTGCACCATCAAAAAGTTTTTGGATTTTCTTTTTGAGTTCTAAGTCTGTTTCGCCCTTATTTCTAAATTCAAGTTGTCTAAATTTTTTATCATTTACTTTTTTTACTAATTCAATATAATCTTTATATTCCAAATCTGACAAAGATTCACATTCGCAACTTCTATCAATATCGTATGTTATTATCTCTTTGTCTTTCCTGCTTAAACTTTCATCATAGAGTTTTGTAAATATTAATTTAAAGCATTCTTCAAAAACGTCAACACCTGCATTTGCCAATACTTCATCTTCCATGTTTTCAATAATTTGCCTTAAGGATTTACCTTCTTTTAAAATTTTATCTTTAACAATCAAATCTTTTAATGTAAAAGGTTCATCTAAAATATCCTTTAAGGTTTGCTGAGAGTTTGGAATATTGGGGATTTCTTCAAAATAATTTGGATCTTTTCTATTAAAAAATGTTATCTGAGAGCCGTTTGTCCAAACTGACATTGTAGCCCCTGTGGCATTACAATAACTGCGCAATTGTTCCTTGCCATCTTTTTCTTTTTCTTTTTTTAATTCTACAATAATATATTCTGTAGTAGGTCGTTCTTCTTCAAATATTACAATATCTGCTCTTTTAACTTCACGACCAAAATGAATTGCATGTTCAAGTTTAATTCTTGAAGGAGAGTATTTGTATTCATTGATTAATCTATCAAGATATAATTGTCTTACTGTTTCTTCAGGGGTCAAAATGATATCGGTTTTACGAATTAAACATTCTACAACCGTTTTTCCTTTTTCATTTTCTCTTAATTTATGAATTAACCTTTGCTTTTCTTCTATGTTGAATAGATCCAGACGATTAATTGTATCAATAATCTTTTCCATAGCACCTCTCTCTTATCTTTCTATGCTAACACAAAAATTACGTATGTGCAGAATGTAAAGGTGTCTATGATTCGTCTTCACAAAATTGTATTTTATATAAATCTTAATTTTTATTACAATAACTTAATATTTCTCGGGAAGATTATCAATTATTCTCCAAAAATATCCTTTTTATAAACGTAGGTTGGATAAGGTTTATTTGAGGTAGGTTATGGTTTCTAATTTGTTAAATTATACAAAAAGAACTGTGAAGTTAGTTCCCGACTTTGTTTTGGGCACAAGTGCAGAAACAATGGGGGCTGCGATGAGGAATACTCCGGGTTCTTTGTTTACAAAAGTTAGAGCCGGCGGAAGAGCCTTAGAAGCTGAAGTTGCTGCTAACAGTGCTTTACACGGCGGATTTTTTAAAAGAACATTTAAAGGTTTAGCAAGTACACCTAGGGATATTGCAAGGGCTGCAACAGAAGGTATTAAGGCTGCAAAAATGGCTGGTAAAAGTACTCTTGTCGGCGGAGCTAAAGGTGCTTTGAAGGGTGTTGGAAAGAAACTCCCAGTAGTAGGTGCTGTTCTTACCATAGCTTTAGAAGCTCCAAATATTTTTAGAGCGTTCAAAGAAGGCGGACTCATTACAGGGTTAAAAGAAATAGCCGGTGCTGCGGTTGAACTTGGCACAATGGCTGCCGGTGCGGCAATCGGTTCTGCTATATGTCCTGGTATTGGTACTGTCATTGGCGGTCTTGTTGGTGGTGTTGCGGGTATGTTTATTCGCGGTAAAACTCACTCTGATAAGCAAGATGAAATTGATGCTGTAAAAAAACAGTTAAGAGAAAAATGCGGTTTATCTGATGAGGAAATCAAAGATATTCAAGAACATGAATTTGATGAAAAATATATTGAACAAGTTTTGAAAGAAAAGGCTGACAATCAGTTAAGAGAAGCCGGTTTAACCGATGAGCAGATTAAAAAAATCGCAAAAAACGGTTATAATGAAGAAGAAATTTCTGCAACTATTGAGAAAAACTGTGTGGATCAACTGAAAGCAGCCGGTTTGAGCGATGAACAAATTAAACAAATTGCTGAAAAAGGTTACAACGAAGAAGATATTGAAGCTGTTATCTGCGAAAATTATAATAATGAATTAAAGGCAGCAGGTCTGACAGAGGCGCAAATCTCTGAAATTTCAGTAAAAGGCTATAAAGAAGCAGATATTCAAAAGGCTATAGATGAAAATAACAGAATTATTGCAAGACTACAGCAAGCCGGTGTTCCTTATGCTCAAATCCAAATGATAGCAAACAACGGGTTTAATGAATCAGAAATTGCTTCTGCTATAGAGCAGGCTCAACAATGTCAAAATATGTATACGTTTAATAACCCATATGGATTTGGTTCAATTTATCCTCAGTTTAATACCACGGAAATATTTTCTAATCCTTATTCACAAGATGATATCTATGATAACCAATACTTTTATTCAAATCCGTATGTTCAACAAACGGGTTATGGACAGATAAATCCTCAATTCTTCAATGCTTATGCGTTTTAATAAAGTATTTGTACAACATATTTAGTTTAATTCAGCCATTTGTCCCTTTTATTTATAGGTACAAATGGCTCTTTTTCATAATTCGTAATTACATTTTCATAGATTTGGAATTTCGGCGCAGGCGCAGTGTATACCGCCGTTAAAGTCGGGCAGTAATTTTTTTGGTAGGTAATTTCGGTTACCGCTTACGAAATAAATATGTTTTGGTGATACGTATTTTGATATTATTTTGGTGAAATATTCTTCAAAACTTCCGCCGATTTCACTTATTATTTTTTTTGATAAGCCCAGTATTTCATTCATTTGTGATTTATTTGTTATGTATACGAGTTCTCCGTCGTTATTTATTAAAACGTTAGCATTCATAAAATTCAGATGGTGCATTAAATTCGTATTTAGAGTGGTATATATTCTTCCCGGTACTCTAATTACTTCGTAGTTGTTTTCTTTTAGTATCTTTTCTATTTCATCTGTTTGGGGTAATTTATTTCGGGCTTTCATATTTTCAAAAATAGTTGCATATCTTTCGATTCTTTGGCGTAATTTGGGTCTGTTTGGCAGCTTTTTGCTAATTTCATTCAAGATATCTAAACTCATATTGTCATCAGCTAAAAGAATCCGTTTTTTATCAAGCGGGCGGATGAACATATCAATATGAAAGTCCATTTGCGGAAGTGTTATAACTTTTTTTACTCCGTACATTTTTTTTATTTCTTGTATTGAAAATTTCTTTAATTCATCTTGTCCTATCAGTATTTCATCTCGTTTCCCATTTTTTGTTATGAATATGTTTCCTCCCGGAATGTGTGTATTAAACAGGTATTCATCAATGAAATCATCATCCATATTTTCAATATTTTTACGTATTTTTGATTGAAGCGGATTGAACTTTAATTTGAAATAGTCGTGGATAGAGCGTGCAGTTTTATCAAAATCCCTTGCAATCAGATTATCTTTTAGTATTGTCCAGTAATCCTGTGCCCAAACCCAAAATGCAATTTTACTTTTAGGGGGCAGACATTCTGTGCATTTTTCGCCAAATCTATTACCATAGGGTGAAAATATTTTAAACCCTTCTTTTTCTCCTATCTTGAACATCTCATCAGCAATTCCGTGGATGTTTGAGCTCATTAAAAATCCGTGTAATGCCCTTGCATCATATCCTTTGAATGTATATTGATTTGTCGGTTGAATATTCATATTGGTTCTAAAAATTAAAAACAGAAAATTTTGCGCTAAAAAAGACCAATCCAATCGGATTGGTCTTTTTTTATCACAGAAACTGATTAAACTAATTTAACTGTAACTGATTTTGGTTTTTGAGTGTAAGAGATTTTATCTTCTCTTGATAACCATCCAAGACCCATGTAAGTGAAATTATCATCTAAATCCATATCTTTTCTTAGTTTATTGATAGTAACTTCACCTTTATCAGATAGGTAGTTATAAATTTTACCTGCTGATTCAATGATTTGTGAGTGTGTGTCTTTTTGTTCTTTTTTGCTAGATGTAAACATTTGTATTTCCTCCTTTTTATCTATGAAATTATAATACTACTATTTTAAAAATAATGGAATATTAATTTTTTAAAGTTTGCCCAAAGCCTAATTATATCAAGCTTTTTTAGCTTAATATTTCTAAACTTTTTCAAAGTATAACTTAAAATTATACAAAAAAATTCATTAAAACGGAGTATTTTTTCTGTTATTTTGGATTATTTTTCAAAATCTTGTCAAATTTAACCAAAAAATAGAAAAATTTTATCAAAATTTTTGCAAAATTTTTTACGGAAATACTTGCGCTATAGGATATCCGAGTGGATATCCTGTTTATAATTTTGTCAAAATTTTGTTGTATAATAAATTTGTTATGAAACGAAAATTTATCATTTTTGATTTAGATGGAACTTTATTGAATACTCTTGAAGATTTGACGGATAGTACAAATTTCGCGCTAAAATCACTGGGCTATCCTGAACGAATGTTAAACGAGGTGCGGGGTTTTGTGGGTAACGGTGTTTCAAAACTCATTGAGCGTGCAATTCCGGGCGGTAAAAGTAACCCTGATTTTGAAACATGTCTTGAGATTTTTAAGGAACATTATTCTAAAAATATGTATAATAAAACGGCTCCTTATCCTGGAATTTTGCAGATGTTGAGTACATTGAGAGAAGATGGTTGTAAAATTGCGGTTGTTTCCAACAAATTTGATGCTGCGGTAAAACGCTTATGTGATAGGTATTTCCCCGGGTTGATAGATATTGCCGCAGGTGAAAATGAAGCAAAAGGTATCAAAAAGAAACCCGCTGCGGATATGGTTTTATCAGTTATAGATTTACTTTATGCCAAAATAGATGATTGTATCTACGTGGGAGATTCCGAGGTAGATATTTTGACCGCTAAGAATTGCAAAATACCTTGTATTAATGTTGATTGGGGGTTTAAATCACGTGAATTTTTAGTCGAACATGGCGCAGATACTATTATTTCTTTTCCTGAGGAGTTGTTAAAGTGTTTGTGGTAAATATAGGAAATTCCTTATGGAGAAGGGCATACATCTTTTCTCGTAATAACGAAAATCTTTCAATGTGATCGTCATTGCGAGCGAAAGCGAAGCAATCCAGCTTTTTAGATCCTACTTGTTGTCCGATTGACCAATTCTAAATTTTGATTGACATAATTATTATTGCTTTAGAGGAGGATAATGCTATGTCATCAGCTATTAAAAATATATTTGCACGTCAGATTTTGGATTCCCGCGGCAATCCGACTATAGAAGTTTCTGTTGAACTCGTTTGTGGTGCTGTCGGAATTGCATCTGTGCCGTCCGGAGCTTCAACGGGGAAATACGAGGCATTAGAACTTCGTGATAATGAGGAGGTTTTTGACGGGAAGAGCGTTTTTAAAGCTGTCGAAAATGTTAATAAAATAATTGCTCCGGCGTTGATTGGTAAAAGTCCGCGCCAGGTAGAAATCGATTATAAAATGATTGAATTGGATGGAACTGTCGATAAGAGCAATCTTGGTGTTAATGCGATATTAGGGGTATCCTTGGCTTGTGCAAGGGCTGCTGCAGCATATTTTAACTTGCCTTTATATCGATATTTGGGTGGGATAAATGCTCATGTGATGTCGATTCCGATGATGAATATTTTGAATGGCGGTGTGCATGCAGATAATAATTTGGAATTTCAGGAATTTATGATTGCGCCGGTTGGTGCAGGTAGTTTTAGCAGAGCCGTAAGGATGGGTGCTGAGGTTTTTTATACTCTTAAAAATTTACTTAAAAAACGCGGATTATCGACTTCTGTCGGTGATGAAGGCGGATTTGCGCCTGATTTATCGAATAACGAAGCTGCGATTGAACTGATTATTGAGTCAATCGAAAAATCAGGGTATTCAACTGATGTTATTAAGATTTGCCTGGATGCAGCCTCAAGTGAGTTCTATGAAAACGGCAGATATGTTATTGGAGGAAAAAGGTATCAAAGTGCTGAATTTGTACAGTTTTTGGAAAATCTTGTTAATGAGTATCCGATAATTTCTGTTGAAGACGGGATGGAGCAAGACGATGTTGAGGGCTGGCGAATCTTGACTGATAACTTAGGTGATAAATGCAGGCTTGTCGGTGATGATTTGTTTGTGACAAATTTAGAGCGTTTGTACCAATGTGGAATTTGTAAGAATATTGCAAATTCAATTCTGATAAAACCAAATCAAATCGGCACATTGACTGAAACTTTAAACTGTATAAATGCTGCAAAGGAAAACGGTTACACAACAATTATTTCACACCGTTCGGGAGAAACGGATGATACTTTTATTGCGGATTTAGCGGTTGGTGTTAATTCCAAATTTATAAAAACAGGTTCTCTGTCCCGTGGCGAAAGAATTTCAAAATATAACAGACTTATGAAAATTGAACAAAGTCTTGGGAAATCTGCTGAATTTGCTGAATATTAATTGATTAATTCGGCTGATTTTATTATAATTATGGTAATGTAGTAGTATTTTAGAGGAAAAACCATGATTATAATAATGGAGCCGCGGGCTACAGCTGATAATATTCAAGCGGTTGTTGATTTGTTAACCTTACATGAATTCAGAGTCCTGGTAAATCAGGGTGATGTCCATACGGTTATTGATGCTTTTGGAGATAAAACAACGTTATCTCCAAGCCGAATTGAAGCGTTGGACGGGGTTAAGCAAATCAAGTTTATACGCGAACCGTTCAGGCTGGCTTCTCGCGACAGACAAACCGAAGATACGGTCATTGAGTTTGAAAACGGTGTAAAAATAGGCGGAGCAAATCGACCTGTTGCAATGGTTGGACCTTGTTCTGTTGAGGATGATTATGAGGGGCTCTTGGAGGTTGCTAATGCGGCAAAAGAACTTGGCTGTCAATTCTTGCGCGGCGGAGCTTTCAAACCTCGTACTTCTCCGTATGATTTTGATGGTTTGGGAGAAAAAGCTCTCAAATATCTTGCGAAAGCCAGAGAGGCAACCGGGCTTTTGGTTGTAACAGAATTGATGGATTCTGCGGATTTGGAGATGGTTTGTGATTATGCTGATGTAATTCAAATCGGTGCCAGGAATATGCAGAATTTCAAACTTTTGAAAACAGTTGGAAAATGCAATAAACCTGTTATTCTTAAACGCGGACCATCAAGTACAATCAGGGAATTTTTACTTGCCGCAGAACACATTATGTACAACGGTAACGACAAAGTTATTCTTTGTGAACGCGGCTTGAAGAGTTTTGACAGCGCATTTACTCGTAACCTGCTTGATATTTCTGCGATTCCGGTTATCAAAAAGTATTCACATTTGCCGATAATTGTTGACCCGAGTCACGGTACTGGTCAGCGTTATTTGATTGAACCTATGGCAAAAGCCGGATTGGTTGTCGGGGCTGACGGTGTTATGGTTGAAGTCCATCACAACCCTTCTCAAGCGTTAAGCGACGGAAAACAAAGTCTTTCTATTCCGCAGTTTAGAGAAGTCTTCTCAAAGTTGAATGTCTTAATTGATACACTGCATTTGGAAAAGAGTATTCCTGTTTCTAATCTTGAGTAGTTTTTGTAAATAAATATTAAGGACATCGTGTCAGGCTATCAATTATTTTCAAAAAACAGACTTTAAATATATGTAGGTGTTATTTGAAGTGTGAAAGGAAAGTTACATATGACTAGTTTGATGGGTTCAGGTATTGTTAGTACTACGGGTGGATACACAATTGCTCCTGATTATAGCAGGTATCCGAATCAAAAACCGATTCAAATTTCGGATGAAGTGGCTGATGCTTTGAATAGGTATAAGCCGAGCAGAATGGGTGTTGATCCTGATGGTAACCCTGTATTTTATGATCCTGAGAAGGCAAAAGCCAAAAAGATGGAAGCTTTAAAAGAAAAACAAAGAAAAGCAATCCAAGAAATTTTAGACAGCGGACGTAGTATTGATCCTACTAAAGATAAAGTTTTTATTGACCCAAAAACAGGCGAATTAACTACAATCAAACCCGGACTCTATACTGTTGATGAATCTCAGATAAATTATGTAAGACCAAAAAATCCAGGCTTGTTTGATCCTGAATCTCAACGAAAAAACGCTGAACGCAGGGCTAAGGTCGCAACCGCTTTACTCGGTGTTTCAACATTGGCTGCCGCAATCTTCTTTAGAAAACAGATAGGTGGAGTTGTTGGTAAAACTGCCGGTAAAATTTTTGATATGGCTGGCGGGGCTGTAAAATTTGTAAAAAATCATGCCCAAGATATTGCTGCCAAAGTGATTAAATTCTTTGGTAAAGGTACCGTAGCGTAATAATATTTTAAACAAGGCGGCGGGCGATTCACGCCCGCCGCTCTTTTTGTTTCACAAAGTACAAATTGCAATCAAGTCATTCTGAACTGACTGGAAAATGAGTTGAGCCTTTGCGAAACGTAATTTTCTGTTTCTGCTTGGTGTTTTAGAATCTTAAAGGCTGGATTGCTTCAGTCGCAGGCTCCTTCGCAATGACGAAACCCTGTCATTCTGAACTTGTTTCAGAATCTTTTAATTTCAGCTTGTGCCTTTTAACATTAAAACATTTGTCGGCGTTCTTTTCTAATTTTTTCAATTTGGTTCAAATAGTCTGAGCCGGTCAGATTTCCAATAGTTTGGTACAGCTTCAGGATGGATGTTTGGATATTTTCACTGTTCATCTGAACCATGTCGTTTGCCATTTCAGTATTTGACATTGCAAGTCGTGTCATATCACGGAATCCTGATGCTGCGATTTCTAAAGCCAAAGGGTTTTCTTGCGCGGTTTTAAATATAGCCTGAGAAATTACCATTGGCATATGTGAAATTAGAGCGACAGCTTCGTCGTGTTGTTGCGGTGTTGTGATTACGGGTGTTGCACCAAGTTTTTCAATTATTTCAACGAGCTCTTCGCTCTCTCCAAAAATGGGGGTAATTGCCCACTTTGCACCTTTAAACAGCCCTTCAAATGAGTGTTCAAACCCTCTGTGTTCAGTTCCTGCCATAGGGTGTGACGGCACAAACCTGTAAGGACGTTTTTTTTGACATACAAAACTTTTAAGAGAACAAACATCTGTTACTGTTGTTTCGGGTGTTAAGACGGTTTCTAATTTGTCGAGGATTTCCAAGGTTTTGTTCATTGCTGAACATACAAAAACGATGTCGCAGTCTTTTAGTACTTCGTAATCTTTAAAGATTTTTTTGCCGCATTGTGATTCGGAAATTCCGATTACATCCATGCCCAATTTTTGCAAATCTTTAAATATCGAGCCGCCGATTAGTCCAAGTCCGATTATACCTATCTTCATACCCCCTCCTCTAAATTTCGGCGGTAAGGGGAATTGAACCCCTGTTTGCAGAATGAGAATCTGCCGTCCTAACCACTAGACGATACCGCTATAGTTCATTTATTTTGTTGAAAATTATACATTTTTTGTAAAACTCTAGGTTTTTTAACAAGTTCAGCCCAATATTCAGCATAACTATCAGGAATTATAGAATCCCATTTTAATTCGTAATCTTCATATGTGTAACTGCTGATAACTTGTCCATTTTTATCATAGATGGCACCAGCTTTAGCGGCAATAGTTTGTTTCTGATAATCTATAATACACTGTAATAGACCATACGACACTTCCTCATCGCTGTGTGTTTCAACTTGTTGGTAAATTTCATTACCGATAGACTTTATCCAAAATATTCGTTTATCAAAATCATATGTTCTTTGGTCATTTACATAAGTTTTGATACTATCTTTGTCAATGTAATGATAATCATCAACTTGTACCCAGGTTCTTGCGGATACTGATGAAATACTACATATTAGAATAAAAATTGTTAATATAATCCTTTTCATAATTTGTTTTGTGGTGTCAATGAGTTTTTAGTTTTACAACTATACAAGTCTATTAATAGCACAATGAAAGAGTCAACGCAAGAGTATTACCGCATAAGAATAGCACTTGACCTAGGATGGGTAATTACTAATAAAAAGGCGTCAGCCATTGGCTGACGCCTTTTTACCTATTTTTATTATACTATTTTGCTGATTTATATTTCCCGATAACCAACATCACAATAACCAAAGCTATAGCAATTAAGCCCAAACTTAACAATGGTCTGAAAGCAAACCACGCAATAGAAATTGTGATTAAGGACAAACTCAGAGCTATAAAAAATGATACGAAAGAATTAATCGAATTTGCAATAGAATATAATCCGATAAATGAAAATAATTTTACAATAACGGAACCCATCAACATCAATCCAAACATCATTAGTAAGAACCCGACCAGCCTTAAGATGTTTGTTAATATCACATTATTATTTTCAAAACCTATAATCATATCACTAGCAGAAGCTACACTGTTTTTTGTCATTATAATTTGACCAACTTTTGAAGGGTATACATCAAGGTAATCACCATTTTGCTTGGCAATTACTGAAATTGAAGTCCCATTAGGGATATATTTGTATGAAATTCTAACATCACCAATTTGCGGAGCTGCCAAAGTCCCTTTACCATTGTACAAATACCCTGAATCACTACGATAACCATTTACACTTGAAGGCAAAGAACTTACTATCTGATCAGGTTTTAAATTTGTAATTACGCCGGTGGATGGTATAAAATCACCAAATTTAACATTTTTGGCATAAACTTTTAAGTGTTCGTAAGGGGGCATTGGAGGATTTATATGTCCTTCATAAGACCTATGAGGGGAGGAAGACCATTCTTGCTTGTAAGTATATTTTTTATCTCCATTGCTATCTGTTTCAGTTTATTGTTTCCATTGATACATTTCGACATCCCTGGATAAAGCTATAGCATTAAGCTTTATGAATTCATCATTGATAATATCGTCAGTAACCATCTGTGAAGAAACATGCACCAATTTCCCTTCATTTTGCGAATCTTTAGCATTTACAGAAACAACATTTTGTTTTGCAAAACTTGCGATTTTTATATTTTTAACATAATTTCCTTCATTCCACCAAAGTAATACGAATGAAATAAAAAATAATATAACACCTGCAAATACTGCTTTAAAAGATATATTGCTTGAAACTTTCATCTTTTTAACCTCCGTTATCTAACTCTGAAGTTATTGTAATATTAATTATATATTTTAAACAATACATCAAATAGAGGAAGGTGTTTGCTTATCAGTTCCCTCCCCAATTTGGGGAGGGTTAGGGTGGGGAGTAGTTTATGATAAAATAAGTTTATGAATGACAAAACTGTAAAAGCTAGAAAACTTAGAAAAAACATGACTGAGCAGGAACGAAAACTTTGGCAATTTCTAAGAAAGAAAAGTATTGATGGTCTAAAATTTAGACGACAGTATCCTATTGGAAATTATATAGTTGATTTTATCTGTAATGAAAAGAAGTTAATAATAGAAATTGATGGCGGACAACACAATGAAGCACAAAATATTACTTATGATAAAGAGCGAACTGAATTTCTTGAAAATAAAGGATACAAAGTCATAAGATTTTGGAATTGTGATGTTGATAACAATATTGAAGGTGTTTATCAAGAAATATTGAAAAATTTGAAAAATTAAAACCTAATGTTCCCCATCCCAACCTTCCCCAACTAGGGGAAGGAGCTTTGTCGTTAAACTAAAATCTATTCTACAGATTGAAAGCTCGTAGGTTGGGCATACTTGCCCAACAACTAAAAATTTGTCGTAGGGGGGACTCTGCCTGAGCGTTGGTGAGGGTGTGAAACCCGAACCTTACAGCGAAGGTATATCGATTTATCGATTGAACCTTGAATTTTTCTCAACAAGAAAAATTCATGTGAGAGCCCACTGATAGCAAAAAAAGAAAGTTTACCTTTCTTTTTTTGGTGTCGTAGGGGGGACTCGAACCCCCACAGATCTCTCCACACGCCCCTCAAGCGTGCGCGTCTACCATTCCGCCACTACGACATGGACTATTGTTTAAGCCTACGTTCTAATCGACGTGAACTTAAGTATTCTAAAAAGATTATATCACAAAATTAATTTTTTTATCATTACACAAAATTTTTAAGATTCTGAATTAAGTTCAGAATGACAAAAATTTTGTGTTCTCCCTTCGCGGAGCGCGTTTACTCTTCAAATTTCACAGCCATTAGTAGCAAAATACAATACGAAGTATTTATTTGCCGATTTCTAAGGCTCTTTGTGCCATAGATTTTGAGATATTAACCAATGCAAGGTTTGCTTCATATGCTCTTTGTGCGACGAGTGCGTCTGCAATATCGACCATTGCGTTAACATTAGAGCTTCTTATATAACCGTCAGCATCGGCATCGGGATGACCCGGTTTATAGATTCTTTGTCCTAATGTCGGGTCTTCTACAACTCCTGAAAAATTAACTCCGCCTTGAAGATATGGCAAAGTTCCGACACCAAAAGCATCCTCTTTCATATTATTCATAAGTCCGTGGAAGGATAGGTCATCAACTGCTGTCAGTACAGGGATTTTTCTGACATAGTTTGGTGTATCAAGGTTTGCGATGTTCTTTGCGTGGATATCTATTCGCTTTCCGTGTACTTGGAGGGCTTTTGCACCCATATCTATTGAACCCATTATACCCATAATTTATTTCACCATCCTTATTTATTATTTACCGACATTTATTACTGTTTTCATTTCTGTTATTATATTTGACATTCTGCGTGTTGCCATTGAATATAATAATGAGTTTTCTTGAAGCTGCATAATTTCATGCCCTGCATTCACAGGCTCTTCGGAGCGGTCGGCGGCAACTGCTGAAGGTCCCAGCTTTTGAGATAGCTGCGTTTCTAACGGACTGTTCATTGAGCTTAAGTATTGTCCGAAATCGATATCTTGTCTGATGTATCCCGGGGTATCAACGTTTGCAAGGTTTGAACCCAATGCCTTTTGTCTTTGGGAAATCAAATCCAGCATTAATGAAGTTTTACCTATACTATCTAATGATGTAAACATTTTCTACCTTCCGTCTTTGTTAATTATTAAGCTTCTCTTATATTTATTGACTTGTTGTACATTGAATCTGCAAGTTTTACCATCTGCATACTTGCGAGCATTGAGGCGTTCATTCTCATCAAATCTGTAGCCGAGCGATAGATACTGATGTTTGAGGCTTCCAAATTGTTTTGCATGATGAAGTCATGGTTTTTAACAAGTTTTGCTTCTCCTGCTTCGTCGGTTGGTTTAACTCTGTTCATATCAGCTTGAACCATACCTGCCGGGTTTTCAAACTGGATGAGCGGAATTGTACCGACTTTTTTTGCCTTAGCACCTCTTGAATCGTATGCTAAAACATCACCGTTTTTCTTGATTTCAAATTTAAAACAGTTTGCCGGGATTTTTATCCCTTCGCCGACAATCCAACCGTCACGAGTAGTCAGATAACCGTTTTTACCTTGTTTAAATGCTCCATCTCTTGTATATTGGACTTCTCCTGATTCTGATACTACAGGAATATATCCGGCTCCGTTGATTGCAACGTCATACGGATTGCTGGTGATTCTGATTGAACCCTGGGTGTTGTCGGTGCGTACAGAACCTGTCAAATAGCCGTCTTCTTTCAATACTTGTTCAAAGGTTACTGCTTTGTAGCCTGTTGTTTGAAAGTTTGAAACGTTATTGGCAATTTGCCCGAATCGTTCAAACTGCAACAGTGCGTTGTTAATACCTTTTGTCATTATTCCTTGTAAGTTATACATTTAAAAGCCCTCTGTTCTTACTTATTATTGACTTAATTGTGAGATTGTTTTGCCAAGTACGGAGTTTTGCAGCATAAACATTTGGCGGTTTGCATCAAATGTTTTTATCGGCTGCATTAATGACAAAAATTCTTGTTGTAATGCAACGTTTGAATATTCATTGAATCCTTGTTTGACATTTGGTTCCATCACTGTCATTCCGTTAGAATCAACTACTCCGATGTGTCCGATTTTATCGACCTTGTGTGTTTCAGGGTTGAACATTGTTATTTTACCTGTCATGTCTATTTTTATTTGTTTCAAGTCCTGCGGTACAAACGGGAATTTTATAGGAACGCCCGCATTAGATAGTACTGCTTGGTTTTCCAATGTTAGAAGAGTTCCGTCTTTTCCTACCTGAAACCGTCCGTCCCTTGTCAGTTTAACACCGTCTTTTGTTTCGACTTGAAAATAACCTTTGTTTCCTAATGCTATATCTAAAGGGTTTGTTGAAACTGCAATACGTCCGACTTTATCATCGCGCGTTGTAGATAGTGCATGCACTCCCAGGTATTCCGAAAATGACGATACAACGGCTTCCTTCCTTTGATAACCGACTTTATCAAACCCGGTAATATTTTCGTTACCGATACCGATGATTTCACTTTGCAGGTGCATTGCCCGAATTGACGCGGTCAAACCGTTATCGTTATAAAATATGCCACTGTTTAATCTCATACTACTACCTCTGCCATGTTATATTAATTAATATTGTCGGACAAATTCTGATTTTCACCAAGTTTTTTGCCAAAAATCATTCATTTGTATGAGTGTTTAATGGAGAATCGAAAAAAGTCAAATAGACAAATTAAATAATTTGTTATAGGATAGCTTTTACAGGGTAAAAGATGCTCTTTTTTAAAAAGGAAGCCGACCGACAACCTATTTGAGACTTCGGGTTGGTTCCCCGACTAGAAAGGGGGTCGATATGGATAACTTCAATATAAGTTTATTATTAATCTTTTTGATTTTATACATATTAAAAAGTGGCTCTCATCCAAATAGATAAGAACCACTGAGACTTCTAGGGCACCCGGCGGTCTAGGCAACCGCCACCCTGTATGTATATTATTTACGATTTTAATTCTTTTGTCAAGAGTGAGTAGTGAAAATAAAACCATAAAGGAGATAAGAAAACTTATCTCCTTTATGGTGGGCGATACGTGACTCGAACACGTGACCCCCACAATGTCGATGTGATGCGCTACCAACTGCGCTAATCGCCCATAATATTAAATTGTAAGTTGAAAACTTCCGTTTTCAACAGATGCGCTACCCCTCTCCAAAAAACGATACTTAATCGTTTTTTGTCGGCAGAGTGCTAATCGCCCATAATATTAAATTGTAAGTTGAAAACTTCCGTTTTCAACAGATGCGCTACCCCTCTCCAAAAAACGATACTTAATCGTTTTTCGTCGGCAGAGTGCCAATCGTCCGTAATATTAAATCCATCGGCAGAGTGCAAAACACCCGCTTAGTCATTCTGAGGTTACACTTTTGTGTAATCCGAAGAATCTCCCTTTATTGTAACAAAAAAATAAAAAAATTTATACTATTTAGCAAAAATTTATTAAAAAATGTTTTTATATACATAGATTGTGTGTGGCTCAATTTTTATGAAAGGTAGAAAATTATGTCTTTAGGTATTTGTTCATGTTGTGGTAGTTCGTTTGCTCCTGTAAGAAAAGATACACCTAAACATCCTTGGGTGATGGATGAAACACTCCCTCGTTATCGTGATCCGCAAGAGATTATGCATGAAAGAACCCAGGAAAAAATATTGAATCAAGCAAAAAATAAACCGGCAGATGAAAGAAATGTATTTGACTATATGGTGCTTGCAAATGATTATATCAAAAATCATCCTATAGTAATGTATATGGCATAATGTCGATTATTTGAGAATTAAAAAAGAGCTTGGAGTTTGAACTCTAAGCTCTTTTTTTAGCTAAATTTTAGGTTACTTATACTAATTCTTTTACTTCAGCTGCAAAAGTCTTTGGATCTAATTTGATACCAGGACCCATTGTAGTTGACAGGTAAACTGATTTAACAAAAGTACCTTTTGCAGAAGCAGGTTTTGCCTTCAAGATAGCATCAGCTAAAGTTGCATAGTTTTTAACCAAATCTTCTTCTGCGAATTGGATTTTTCCGATAGGGCAGTGAATCATACCTTGTTTGTCTGCTCTGTATTCAACTTTACCTGCTTTAGCATCTTTAACTGCTTTGGCGATATCCATTGTAACAGTACCTGTTTTAGGGTTTGGCATTAAGCCTTTTGGACCTAACACTCTACCTAATTTACCTAACATACCCATACAATCAGGTGTAGCAATCAATGTATCAAATTCAAACCAGCCGCCTGAAATTTTATCAATAATTTCTTCAGCTCCTGCAAATTCTGCGCCGGCTTCAGTTGCTTCAGTTGCCTTTGCACCTTTAGCGATAACACAGACTTTAACTTCTTTACCTAAGCCTGCAGGTAATACTACTGTTGAACGAATTTGTTGATCTGCTTGACGTACGTCAATACCTAATCTCATGTGGCATTCAACTGTTTCATTGAATTTTGAAACTTCTTTTGAAATTTCTTGTAATTTTTTTATTGCATCAACTGCTGAAGACGGTTGTACAAAACCTTCCAGCATTTCTTGCATTTTTCTTTGTTTTTTAGTTATTTTTGACATTTTTTATTTCCTTTCGTGGTATTAACGGATTGTTTGTTTGTCATGCTGAACCTGTTTATTCATAATGACAATTAACAAGGTCCTTCCATCTAATTAATCTTCTTTAACTGTTACACCCATTGCTCTGCAAGATCCAGCAATCATTTTAACTGCTGCATCCATTGTAGTTGCGTTCAAATCGTCCATTTTAATTTTAGCGATTTCTTCCAATTGAGCTCTTGTGATTTCAGCAACTTTATCTTTGTTAGGTACTGAAGAACCTTTAGAAAGATTTAATGCTTTTTTAATCAATACAGGAGCCGGAGGTGATTTGATAATGAATGTGAAACTTTTGTCTTCATAAACATCAATAACAACCGGGATAATATATCCTGCTTTATCTTGAGTTTTTGCGTTAAATTGTTTACAAAAATCCATGATATTTACACCATGTTGACCTAGTGCAGGACCAACCGGTGGTGATGGATTTGCTTTGCCTGCTTCAATTTGAAGCTTGATTTTTCCTACTACTTTTTTTGCCATTTTTTTCTCCTTTTGTGGTTCAATCGGGGGCGTCCCTTCCACATTATTTGTACTTACGTTTGCATTTAGAAAGGGATTTTACCCCTCTCCGGAATTTCTAAACTCACTTTGCTCGTTAAGAAATTCTATCCTCTCCCTCAAGGGGCGAGGATACATAATTATAACTTATTGATTTGCTTATATTCCAACTCAACCGGAGTTTCACGGCCGAAGATTGAAACATTGGCTCTAAGTTTTGATTTATCAGGGTAAACTTCGATGATATCCGCATCAAAGTCTGCAAATGGTCCTGATATAATTCTGACTTTATCACCTGCTTTAACGTCAAGTTCGATTTTTTCAACTTGAGATGTTGATCTGTGAAGAATCTTTTTAATTTCACTTTCTCTAGCAGGTATAGGTCTTTTTGCTGAACCTACAAACTTTGTTACACCTGATGTGTGTCTTACAACATACCAACTGTCTTCATCCATAATCATTTCAACTAAAACATAGCCCGGGAAGATTTTTTCTTCTTTTTCTTGCTTTTTACCTGATTTAATTTGGGTTACAGTTTTTTGCGGAACTTCTATTCTGAAGATTTTATCACCCATATTCATGTATTCAATACGTTTTTCAAGGTTTACTTTTACTTTGTTTTCGTATCCTGAATAAGTGTGAACGATATACCATCTTTTTTGGTTTTTCTTAGCTTCTCTTGCTTCGTTTGCTGCAGCTTCTTCAGCTTGAGCCTGAGCTTCTTCTGCTAAGATATCTTCATTCAATTGTTCTTCCATTGTTTTTTCTTCTTTAGTCATAAGCCACCTTTATAAATTTAGTTAAAATTTCTACTTAATTAAACCAAGTATGCCTCGAAATATTAAGTCGATGATATATATTGCAACAGTAAAAACAAACACAATAACAATAACAGATAAGGTTTCAAAGATTACCTGTTTTCTTTCAGGCCAACTAACTTTTCCCCATTCGGTTTTTACACCTTTGAAGTATGTTTTAATTGCTTCTACCGTATTATTCATTTCTGTTATCCTTTGCTTTATTTAAAATCGCGCCCTGAAGGACTCGAACCCTCGACATCCGGTTTTGGAGACCGACGTTCTACCAACTGAACTAAGGACGCCTAAAGGGGATTACCCCCCTTTTTTATTTATGTAGCCTGCTTCACCCTACGCAAAATCTGCGGTCTTGAATTTTGCTCCACGCTCACAGAATTTCGCTTTCATGGCCTTGCCACTGCCCGCTCAATCTGTTCGCTATCCGGACTCGTTCCACTCCGTCCGTACGCAAAATTCGCTACTTAGTTTCTTTGTGAGCAGTATGTTTTTGACATTTAGGACAGTATTTGTTTAATTCCATTCTTTCCTTAATGTTCTTTTTGTTTTTTGTTGTTGTGTAGTTTCTTTCTTTGCATTCTTCACATGCTAGAACTACCATTCTGTCATTTTTTCCTTTGATACCCATTGTTTTATTTCCTTTTTATTATTAACTTGTTTCCTATTTAAAATAGAATGTGAATCATTACACATTCTATCTATTTCGGCTTATACCATGATTCTATATCAAACAAAATAAATTGCAAACGAATTGTAAACAAATACTACATTGTCAAAAACAGAAACAGAACCGCGCTTTTCGGGTTCTGTTTCTTATGATTGTTTGTAAATTTGTTAAGTTATTGACGCAGGCTTGAAGCTTGGGTTGGGTATCTGCTTGCTGAGTCATTTCTAAGTTGTTCCATATAGATTTGACCGTTTTTAACGACTTGTTGAAGCTGGGTCAGATTACCTTCAAGACTTGTCAAAACTTGTTCAGCGTATAATTCAGCACCTTCTCTGATTTTCATTGCCTCTTCTGTTGCTTGAAGTCTGATATTTTCAGCATCTTGACGTGCAATGTGTTTCATTCTTTCGCAATCTTCCTGAACTTCGCCTTTGATTTTTATAACCTGGCGTTCAATCGCTTTAATTTGGTCTGATTCAGATAATTTTCTATCTGCTTCAGCTTGAGCTTTTTGAATGATATCAGCGGCTTCAGCTTTAACTTTGTTTTGCAGTTTTTCTTTATCTTTCACAAATACTCGTGCTTCTTGAACTTCCATCGGAAGTGCAGTATAAATTCTGTCAATCAGTGTTTCGATTTCTTTTTTATTGATTATAGTGTAATTAAATATAGAACAGCCGTCATCAACCGCCATTTCTAATAATTTCAATAAATCATACACTCCATTTTGTGACATGTTAATTATCCCTTATCCCTTTCACATTTTGTAATATTAATATATTACCTAAGCGAAAATTAATTGTCAAATAATATATATACATGAGTATTACATATTTTAACATGTGTTAAGATTTGCTTATTTATTTATTCTTTCAATTGTCGAAAGCTCTTTAGGGAGTGAAGAATATATCTTGTCAATAATATTTTCAAGCTTGTTTATGTTAACAATTGCAAATTGAGCGAACGAAAGGTCGAAGATGTATGATTTATCCAGCTCTGCTTCTAAGTTTTGGATGTTATTATAAAAATTCCCGCCGTTGTCTTTTGAAGAGCTATAATCCACATCAAGTGATCTCAAATATTTTCTAGCCTGCATGACATCATCGGGTAGTGTTGCGTATATCATATCGATAAGATGTTCAACACCTCTTTTGTTGATTGCATTGTAACCTTTGAATATCGGAAGTTTGTAACTTTTTATTTTTACATATTCTTCTAATTCTTTTAATAGTTCCTTTGTTTTTGATTTCATCGGGTTATTTTCCTTGAATTAAGTAATCGTAAACAGGTTTTGGTACAAATTTTGAGATATCGCCGTTGTTGGCTAGAATTTCTTTGATTGTGCTTGATGAGATGAAGTTGTATTCGGGTTTTGTTGTTAAGAACACTGTTTTTATACTTTCACATAGTGCACTGTTAGTTTGTGACAATTGCATTTCGTACTCAAAATCTGAAACTGCGCGTAATCCGCGGATTAGAATTTCGGCGTTATGTTTTTTCGCGTATTCAATGGTCAGACCCTCAAATGCGTCAACATCGACATTGTTTAGCCCGGTAATGCTTTGTTTAATTAGTTCTACACGTTTGTCAACAGGTAAAAACCCCTTCTTTTCACCGTTATGTGCAACCGCAATGATAACCTTATCAAATATTTCAGATGCGTTCTTTAGTATATCTAAGTGTCCTTTTGTGACCGGATCAAAGCTTCCGGGATATATTGCAACTTTCATAAATTCCTCTTTCTCAGCCTGATTATAGTGTATTTCAAATATTTTTTCAATAGGGCAGGTATAATGTACGCTGCGTGTGTTTTGTGAAGTTTTGTAACATAATATATCATTTTGCGCAATTCTGTATATAAAAAATACTTTATAGATATATAAGAACGATATATAAATCACTTTATATATAAATTACTACCTTCTACTTTCTACCTACTAATCTTTACACGAGGAATTGTAAAAGATTCCGAGGAAGCTTCTATTACAGAAGCTTTTTTTTTGGTCCTCGGCCGGAGCGGATTTCCGTACGGACGAAGTCCGGATAGCGAACAGATTGAGCTTACAGTGGCAACGCCACGAAAGCGAAACTCTGAGAGCGTGGAGGAAATCCAAGACACTGGGCATAATGCTACCAACTACCTTGCACATTGCAATATAAACGCGCTCCGCGGGGACGGCTCCGCCGTAAGACTGATACTTTATGCAAAACGGAAGATTTTGCGCAGGGTGAAATGTGGGTTAAGAGAATGGTGATGTTGCCAGTTAACAAAAACTTTGCTATAATTTGGATGTATGTAAT
>JAMPCZ010000024.1:0-15596 GCA_023665935.1 Muribaculaceae bacterium
TTCAACTGTTGGAGTTGAAGATTTTGAAAACGATTTCTTGACAGACGATACATCATCAGAACTTAACGCTGATACAAGCAGCGAGCAAAGCGGACAAGAAAGCGAACAAGAAACCGATGCTGCCGATTCAGATGATGAACCCGAAACCTTGGATTTTGACGAATTTGAAAATTTTGAAGGAGAACAAGAAAATAAACTTGATGCAGATTTTGTTAATGACTTAACTCAAGCAGTTGAAGAAACAAAAGAAGAATCGGTCGAAGTCGAAAAAGCAGAAAATGATATTGATACATTTGATATCACCGACACACAAGAACTTACATTGAGCGATGACACCGGTGATTTTGATATTTTTGAAAACTTTGAAATTGAAAATACCACCGATGAAAATTCGGATATTAACACGGAAGCTAAAGACAGCAAAGCTTCTCCACTTGCAGATACTGCAAAAACTATCGGAGAAGCCGTACTTGGAGCCGGTGCAGCCGCAGCCGGTGCTGCCGCTATTGCAGGAGCTGCCGAAATTGCCGCAAGTGCAGGTGCAACAAGTGAAGCAATAAAACTTGCAGGCGTATCAGGCGACATCTTAGAAAATCTAATCGAACAAAACGCTGCTAACCAACAAACACAGCTAAACAAAATTGATTACACAAATATTGATGTGAACGCAGAAGAAATACCTGAAGAAATCGCTTCAATCATCAGTACTCCGGCAAAAACGGATGATAATGAAGAGTACGTTACCCCGACAGATTTATCCGATTTGCAAACTGTTGAGAATACCTCAAACAACGAAGAATTCTTTGAACACGAAACCGTTGATATGAATAATATGGAAACAGTGCAAACAGATGACTTAGAGCACATTACTGAATTAAATACCGGCATTGGTGAAGAAGGTTTTGATCTGCCTGACTTATCTTCACCCGAAATGTTAAACGAGGTAGAAGACTTCGCGCTGGACACACTTACAGAAAACGAAGAACATCTTGCAGACTTCCCGTCAAATCTAGAAGAAACAGAAATTTTAACAGAAGATGAAAACACACTTTCACTGGACTCAGACAACCTTGAAACTCTAGCTCTTGAAGAAACGCCGACAGAAGACTTAACAGAAGATTTCAGCAGCTTAGCTGAAGAATTCCCTGAGGAAAATATTTCACTTGAAATTAATGACCTTGAGCTTCAAGAAGACAACGCGGAAACTACCGAACCTGAATTCAATATTGACTCTGACAAAGAAGATAAACAGGAAAATGAACCGGCTTTTGAAGACTTGACAGAAAATACAGATGAAGAAATTGATTTCGGGGTCATTGAAGATTTTGACAACCTTGAAGATATAGGGATTTTAGAAGATTTCGAAACCGAAGAACCGGCAAAAGATGAAATTCCGACCACGGAAGATTTCACTATGGAAGAAGAAGAAAAGACCCTGGCACAAATTGAAGAAACCGTAGAAACAGATATTGCAGATATTTCTGAATTTGATAACATTGAAACTTTTGATGAAATAGAACTTGATGATATTCCTGAACCAAATATCGAACAAAATGACGAAATTACCGATATTAACGAGGAACTGGAAATTGAAACCTCAGAAGAAATAACAGATTTTGAAAATGTTACAGAATCTGAACAAACTACAGAAGAAGAAAAAATAACGGAACCCGAATTAGATGAAGAATTTTCAACAGATTTGAACACGGAATTTAATGCGGACGAAACCCTGCACGACGCTGAACCGATAAAGGATTTAGAAACTGATGCAATCATTGAAAATCCTGACGAGGAAATTCCGTCAGTTTTTGAGAATTCTATTGTAATAAGCGACAAAACATTCACGGTCGGCGAAATCCCGATAGATATAAACGTTGTAAACAAACCACATATTGAAACAGATGAATTGAGCGACTTATACAACCAAAACGATACAACTCCGAGTATGCTGAATACCCCTGGAAGAACCGGCAAAAACACTGCACACTCACAAAAAGCAGGACTGGGCATTATCGGCGGACTACTAACACTTGTAATCGTTTGCGTTATAGGTTTCGGTGTTGCAAAAATGTTTAAATCACCAACCGAAGAAACTCCACAACCAACAACTGATGATGCACTTCCTACAGATACAATTGATACACAAGTTCCAGCTCCGGAAGCATTGGAGGTAGATCAAAATAACGTTGTAAACATGGATAAAAATACAGATGCAATTGCAACTCAAACTCCGTCTCCTGGCGTTCAAAACAACACTCCGGCAAATGTTCAGCCTGCAACACCGGCTACTGCTCCGGCTGCGAAAAAACCAATTCCGGCAACTTCGTTTATAGAAGTTAAGAAATTATCTTGGGAAGTTCCTGACTATATCGCATACAACCCGCAATTTAAGCAATACTTCCAAGCAACAGGCAGAAGCCTTAAATTATCCTTAACAACAGACCTGCTTTTAGCTAAGGAATTTGCTTACACAAACGAAATAAAAGTAACAATCACATATAATCAGGACGGCTCATTCAAAGAAGCAAGAATAGTTAAATCAAGCGGCTCAACACAAATTGATAAAATTGTGTTACAAACTGTTAACCAAACACTTAATGTCCTAAAAGCACCGCATAGTGTGGGTAATGACGAAAATACAGTGGCAATACTTAAAATTTATTTATAGCTGTGCTATAATAAAGTTAAAGTAGAGGGAAGCCTGTCGTGGAATTAACACAAGACAAGATTGATTTAATTAGCAGAATTATAAGAAATGATCGTAAATATCCGAATAATGAGGATTTATACGATGATTTCTTCAACGAAACCTGCAAACGTTCCGTTGCAATTCTTGGTGCTATTGAATCTGAAACAACCCTGGAACCTTATCTTAAACGCGTTGTAACAACATCAATTATTAACGTTTTAAAAGACTCAGGACGACTGAGAAGAACTAAATCAGGCTACATGTCAACAAAAGAAGTTGTAACCTCAAACACCGAACAGACTGTAGACTATTCTTCTATCGTAATTGATTACTCAAGTGTCAATATTCCGCAAAACCCTGAAGAAATCGTTATCCAAAAGGAATTATTGGACTTTGTTGCTAAGACAATCAAACAAATTGACAGCGAAGAACCTGACAAAAACTATTTACATATTTATACTTTGCGCTATGATAAAGGCATGACTCAGAAAGAAATTTCCGAAGAGTTGGGACTCTCTCAAGGCGAAATCTCAAAGAGATTATATTCCTTGATGGACAAAGTTAAACATACTATAGAATAATCTAAACTATGAAATGTTCTGTTTGTAAAAAAAATATACCCGATGACGTGTTGAAATGCCCTTATTGCAAATCTCGCGCCGGCTTGTTATGTTCCAAGTGTAATACAATAAATCCGCTTGGCAATTTAACGTGCAAAACTTGCGGACAAAAACTTCTAAAAATCTGCAAACATTGCCATAGCGTAAATCTTCCGCTTGCAACAAAATGCCGCAAGTGTTCAACACCTTTTTCCACTCAAGCAAAAGAATATCATACAGATGAAAATAACAATTTAAAATTTCGCCCAAAACTGTACACCCAAGACGAAGCAGTAGAAATATTGGTCGAAAACTTACAGCAAAACACGAAAAAAATATTCTCAATAAGCGGAGAAAAAGGAATCGGCAAATCTACAGTATTAAAAAATACGATAAAAAAATCAGCATCTGAAAAATTTGATTGGTGTATCGGAAAATGTACTTCTCTAACCCAATTAACCCCTGGCGGCGTAATTCAGGATATGCTGCTGAATTTGTTTAACCTACCGAAATATTACATCAGCAAAGACGAACTGAAAAAAGATGCCGTGACATTTTTCTCAAACGAGTTTAAGTTTTTAAAACAGGATGAAATTTCATATTTTCTGAACTTTTTATACAACTCAAAAGACGGCAAACTTGAAGATATCATCATAAACAAAAAAAGAACCTTTGAAATTTTATACAAGATTTTTGACGCATTTTTGAGCACCACAAAATTTGTTTTTGTAGTAGATAATTTTGATTTTATCGACGGATTCTCAGTAGAATTTTTTACAAATTTTATGCAGCGGGATTGCGTTTGGGATAAACTTAAATTCATTGCAATTTACGAAGAACACCGCCCTATATTGAACTATTTTGGGTTTGAAAACAAAGAAACAGAGGCTTATACAGATATAAATATTGCACCTGTTTCAAACACATATTACGAAAAACTTATCAAAGAAAAAACACATCTTTCAAAACACGAAAGAGAATTGATATTTTCTAAAAGCCAGGGAAATCCTGCTTTCATTCAACAAGCGGCAAGCTACTGCCTCGACTGTCAAATGTCTGATAAAACATTTATACTTCCAAACACATTCTCCGAAGTTATTAAGGAACGGTTGAATTTGCTGCAAATAAATAACAAACAGGCTTACAGGATTCTATCTATTGCGGCGTTATTAGGGGACAGAATCTACCCTGCTTTGGTTAGAGAAATATATTCAGACTCAGACAATGAATTCCAAGATATCATCTCCTACTTGATACAATCCGAATTTATACGTAAAATAAATGATTCTCATTACGAATTTAACAATCTTTTGCTATGGGAAACAGTACTTGCCAACCTCAAGCGGAACAGTGAATTTGATGATATCAATATAAAAACCGGAAAAGTACTTTCCGCATTCACCCTGAATACCAATGCGATAATGGCGTCAATTGCCCATAATTTGAGAGAAAATCGCATGGCATTTGATATTTGGACAAAAACCACAAGATTTTGCACCTGTATCGGCGATATTAATCTGTATGTAATCGCACAGAAACAGTGTCTTGCACTGCTTAACGAGTTTAATGAAAACGAAACGCTCAATATTCGATACAACATCAGCGAACGCCTGGGGAAACTCCTAACAGAATACGACCCTGAAGAAGCTTTGGAATTTTTGCCTGATGCGATTTCAAATGCAAAAAATAACGGAGATGAAAATAAAGAAATTGAGCTTTTGGGCTACCTGGCTCTATGCTGCAAAAAGACAGAAAACTACTACGGAGATATCGAATGCGTTGACAATGCGCTGAAAAAGCTTCCGACATCAGGATATGAATTAGAAAATGCGATAATTAAATCAACAAAACTTGCGTCAATGATTTATATCGGAAACTGCGGAGAAGCTGTCAATCTAATTGATAATGACATCCTGCCGATACTTGAAACTCATCTTTCAAATCCGCGGCTTGATAAAACAATCCCGCTGGGGTTAATTTACTCAACAAAAATTGATGTAATGCACTACCTTGCAAGAGCTTTAGCAATTCAGGGTAATGACCGTTCATTTGAAATCCTGGCAAAACTGTTTGAACTTGCAGACAAGAAGAAAATACAAGATGAAGAACTTATCTGCAAAATTAAACTGACACTTGCTCTTGCAAATACAATGAAAGGAAACTTTATAACCTCGTACGAAATTTTACAAAATATTTCAGCACAATACGGAACGGAATTTGGCAATCTTAACACAATAAACAGTAACAGATGTGACGTTATAAACACCTATTCAAACATAGACATAATAAACAGATTTTTGCTTAAAGATTACGAAACATTACAAGAAAGTCTGTTTGCAGCTGTAAAATTTGCAAACGATACAGGAAATAAATTTACAAAACATTTCCTAAAACTGCTCCTTGGAAAAATCTTCCACGACAAACAACAGGCGAAACACGCACTTGAAATTTATAATGAAGAACTTAATTATTTTGCAAAAGAAAAAAATGCACTTGGAGCACTTCTTGGATGGACTTTAACCGCAGAAGCAACGTTAAGCACAGAAAAGATGAAAAGTGCTATTGATATCGCAGCGCAAGCACTTGAAATCGCGCAAAACCCAAAAATCAACAACAGTTTCTTTATAATTTTGTTAAAAATTACACTGGCAAAATCATACATGCAGCTGGCAGATTACGAAAGTGCCAAAATACACCTGGAATCAGGAATCTCTTTAGCTAAAAAATATAATCTGAACGACCTGCTTTCAAGGCTATATCTGCAATTTGGAAAATATTACAAAGACTTGGGAACCATCCAATCCCAAAAACAAAAAGAATACCTGAAAGCTTCCTTAACTATGTTTAATAAAGCCGCCGAGCTTGTTCAGAAACACACCCACAGTCAATATTTGAAACATTTAACCGACGAACAGAAAAATGCACTCTATTCGTACTGCAATCTTAACGGTGTTGAAATTTAAACTAGTATTTGAATTCTCTTTTTTAATCCCAAATAAGTATTCCATTTTGTAACGAAAAAACATATAATCTTTACAAGAAAACATGTTTATTTTAAATATATGATATAAAAGGAAACGAAATTGCTAAATAATTTTGAAAGTTTTGACAACTCGGAAACAGCTACTAAAAAGGATATAGTAATCCAAGAGAGAGTAGAACTTGTATCATCACATATGTACAAGCAGTTTTTGGATTATCAACATTCTACTGTCAACACAAATGATATATTTGCAAGGATGGTTGATTGCCTTGAATTGGTTTCAAACAATTTGATACAATCATTTTCTTCACGCGGAATCACAACACAAAACATCTACGTAGAATCCGATTCGCTTAAATCAGTTGCGGTAATAAACATTCTATGGCATAAAATAAGCTTTACAACAAGATGCAATTTCCAACCGCAAGCCCTGTTCCGAGATGACGGACGCCATATTTTTTCTAACCGTATAATCGCTCTTAGAGGAAATTATAACGAAATAATCAAAGATGCGAAAGACAGAGAAGAAGAAATGAAAAGACTTCTTGAGAATGAAGTCGCTTCACTGTATATTCCGGCAGATCAAATTCAGAAGTGTATATTCAAAATAAAACACACAGGTCAGGAATTTACTCTAAACCAAATAGATGCACCGAGAGAAGTTGTCTTAAAAGTTGTTGAAACAGTCTGTGGCGGCGGTTTGTACCACCAAGACGGTTCCGTTAGAACATTTATCGTATAATTTGATTCACTTTTATTACTAAAATTTGACTTCGGGCAAAATATCAATAAACTATAGTTTGTAAGGGTATAAGGTTATTTTATGAAATTACTGGAAAAATTAGACGAATATAAAAACCAATATATGTTTATCCGTTGGGCAATGGGGGGAGAATACGGCAAACTCATCTCAGTAGGAGAAGACTTTATTGAGTTTAATGTAATAGATATTGAAACAATGGCATACAAAGAAACTATGCTTATTTCCGCCTCATTGATTCTTGAAATCGCAATCGGAGGAGCTGATATAGCTCGAATTATCGCCGAAGTTTCTTCACAATTGTCCCACGAAGGGTAGGGGGCAGATGCGAATATTTACCCCTTGTCATTGCGAGGCGGATGAAATCCAACGTGGCAATCCATATTGGCATTAAAACATTTCAGCAGCACGGCGGAGCCTTACCCGCGTAGCGCGTTAACCTTTCAAAATTTTCGTTAATTAGTAGTATAGTGCCCAGTCCGGCCGAAAAAACACCTCAAATTGAACTCCAGCACCACGGCGGAGCCGTCCCCGCGGAGCGCGTTTGACTCGCAATTAGTAAAGTAATTAGTAGCATAATACCCAGCCCGGTGAGGGCCGAAGTACAACCAGTTTTCAGTTCCTCACAAACCACACAAATTTATGTGCGTATCGACCCTCATAAAGCCGTGCTACGGGAACCTATCGTGTGAACAAATCTTTGACTGAAAATCTACGGGTTTTGTTAGCCGTGCTAAAGTCCAGCAGCTTTCTTGCAATAGGATTTGTTTGTCGAGTCAACCGAGTTTTTTCAACAACTTCTTTTTCTCTCATCTCTGTAGAATTTGTTTCGATTACTTCTAAGTTTTGTTCAGTCTTCTCAACCATGATTCTAATTGTACCTCGTTATACTATATTAAACAAATCCTACAAATTAAAATTGCTCAATTTTATATAAAAAGTATATATTTGTTACATATTGTAATATTTAGTTAATTCGCTCACCGGTTTCCGGACTGAACTTGAATAAATCAGCAGCAGACAACGATATATCAAGGGTTTTACCGATATTAACATCTGAATCCAGTTTTGCACAACACTTGCTGTCCCCGATGTTGAAATAGGCAATCTTCTCACTGCCAAGCATTTCAGAAATTTCAACATTTACAGTCAATTTTATATCCCCGGCAGGATTAAGCATTTTTTCCGGACGAATACCATACAAAATT
Source organism: Muribaculaceae bacterium (assembly GCA_023665935.1). Taxonomy (GTDB): domain Bacteria; phylum Cyanobacteriota; class Vampirovibrionia; order Gastranaerophilales; family Gastranaerophilaceae; genus Zag111. The sequence continues at coordinate 8,240 of JAMPCZ010000024.1, forward strand.
TCTTCATCTAGCCCCAAATCTTTTCCATTGATAAAATTCATTTGCGGAGAACCGACAAAACCCGCAACAAATGTATTTTTCGGGTCGTTATAAATTTTATCCGGAGTATCAACCTGCTGAATATCCCCGCCATTCAAAACTACAATCCTGTCCCCCATCGTCAAAGCTTCTGTTTGGTCATGTGTCACATAAATAAAGGTCGTTTGCAATTTTTCGTGAAGTTTTTTAATTTCAGAACGCATCTGAACACGTAATTTCGCATCAAGATTAGACAACGGTTCATCCATTAGGAAGACTTTAGGGTTGCGGACAATTGCACGTCCCAAAGCCACACGCTGTCTTTGTCCGCCGGATAATTGTTTCGGTTTTCTATCCAAATACTCGGTCAAATCAAGAATTTCAGCGGCTTGCTTAACTTTTTCTTCTATAACAGATTTTGGTGTTTTACGCATTTTTAAACCGAACGCAATATTTTCTCGGACAGTCATATGCGGGTAAAGCGCGTAACTTTGAAACACAAATGCGATATCTCGGTCTTTTGGAGCAACATTATTGACAACTTTGTCACCTATAAGAATTTCTCCGGAAGTAATATCCTCCAAGCCCGCAATCATTCTCAAAAGCGTTGATTTACCGCAGCCTGAAGCTCCGACAAGAACAATGAATTCCTTATCTTTTATTTCTAAATCGACTCCATTAATTACAGTTTTACTGTTGTCATAAACTTTTTTTACGTTTTTTATAGTAACGCTGCTCATTACCTAATCCTTTTCTACAGGCAGAATTATCTCAAACCTTGAGCCCTTCATTACTTCAGAAGTTATATTGATAAATCCGTCAGCTCTCTTAACCAAAATACTTGCAGAACCCAGCTTCAAAGCTCGCAAAAAGTTCTTTTTACCTTTTTCTAATTGGGCATACGGCTCGCAAAGATATTTCATTTCTTCTTCGGGAATCCCTGTACCGCTGTCGCAGACAACGATTTGCAGATACGATTTTGCTCTGTTTACATCCAGTCCATACTGTAAACATACAGTCTCGTCAGGATTTGTAACTTTCACGGCAACCGCACCGGTTTCAGTCATCGAAATTGAGGTTTCCAATATATTCTGAAACGCTCTTTTTATTGAATTCATATCACCGTAAATTGTACGTTTTTCAATATCTTCATAATCAAAATCAAATGCAAGCTTTTTAGCCGAAAGTACGGCTTCAACATCCGAAATCACAGATTTCAAAGAGTCTATGATATCAAAATTATGAAATTCTGATTCATAAATTGAAGATTCTGCATAGGAGAATTCAAGCAACTTATCCAAAAAATTGTACAATTCTTCCGAATTAGAATTAATAATTTTAACATACTTTGCCTGTTTTTCGGACAATGTACCGCCAAGCCCGTCCAACAAACCTTTAGAAAACCCACTGATAGAAGTCAGCGGAGATTTTATATCACCTTCAAGCTTAGCAAGCATGGCATTTTTTTCATTGTTAAATCTTAAGATTTTGTCTTCGTTAACAATTTCATCTGTTAACTTAGACATATCGCGAAGGTTTATGCAATATCCGCGACGATGTTTCACTGCATTTAGTTCAACGTAAAAATCCCTGGCAGCAACGGTTGCAGAGGTTAAGACAGGTTTAGAATTTTGTGCCGATTGACTTGCACCGTTCATTCCGTCTTTCACAATTGTGTCAAAATAAACAATAGGAGCTTCTTCATCATCACTTAATCCGAAAATTTCTTTTGCTTTTCGATTGAATCTTGTTATACGCCCATCTTCACCCACAAAAATCACCGCATCAGGAAGATTATTAATTACACTGAACGCAGTCAAACCCCACCATAAATTTTTCACTATTTTTTTTACATTCATATTTGCATTAAACCTTATTGTGTTATATAATACATAATAACATGAAAAATTATTGTATATTTGCATGTTAATTTTTGTAATTTTTTTTCGACGAAAATAGCAAAAAATATTATTTAGGTGTTTTCTAACTGGAAACAAACATGTCGTTATAGAAAGAACATAGAATTTTCTGAAAGTAAGGTGATACTATGAGAGAAATTAACAACAACAGAAATAGTGTAAACTTCCAAGGCATCCAAAAGGCACCTGCAGAAACTCCTGTACAGGCAGAAGCTGCTGCTCAAGTACCTGCAAACGAGCCAAAAGAAATTAAAGATTTGGGCAAAATGCCTGCTGCCTCTCTAGGCAAAACATTAATCGCATCCGATTCAATTGAAAGCGATATGAAATTTCTTGAAAAAAATCCTGCATTAGCTGCCGAATTAAACAAAGCAATTGATAAATACGCTGAATCTCACAGCGAAGAAGAAACTCTGCAAATGATTGAAAAAATGCACCAAGAATTTGTTGCAAAGAAATAAGATTGATTAATTAATTGAGTGAGAGTCAATATGTCGGATTACTGTTAATCCGACGTTTTCCAGTGCAAAATGAGCAAAAAAAAAGTCACAGTACTGCGACTTGAACAATAATCTTGGGAGGAGATTTTGGGATAGTTTGTACATGCATGATATGACAACCATGTCAAATTGGTTACAAACATGTAGTAAATTTTAACAAAAATTTACAAAACGAGATTTATATGCTATAATAAAACTATGGAAAGAAACTTAAATATACTTATAATAAACGGTCCGAACATCAATATGCTCGGGGTGCGTGAGCCGGAACAATACGGTTCAAAGTCGTATAAGGACTTAGAGATGGAGCTTCACGAATACTCCTTTGAACTCGGAATAAATATTGAAATATTCCAAAGTAACTTTGAGGGCGAAATTATCGACAAAATACAATACGCACTCGGAAACTTTGACGGAATAATCCTAAACGCCGGCGCTTACACCCACACAAGCGTTGCTATCCGTGATGCTTTAGCTTCGGTCAAAATACCGACAGTAGAAGTCCATATCTCAAATATTTATAAACGCGAAGAATTCCGTCACAATTCAATGTTTGCAGATATTTGCATCGGACAAATCACGGGCTTCAAAACAGACAGCTACAAACTTGGATTACAAGGACTGGTAAACTTTTTAACCAGTGCAAACGATTAGATAAAATTATGTACGAAATAAAAAAACAAATTTATTTAGATTTAAGCAAAACTCAAAAATCTGCATTATGTAATTATTTGCGTGCATTAGTAAAAAAATCTTCAGATTTAACACCTGAAGAAATTTGGGAAAGCTTTAAAGCTGATGAGGAATACTATCTTGAACTAAATTGCTCAAGATTTGAATTCTTATCAGAGCTGCTGTATGATGAAACTTTCATCTCAGACAGCCTGAAATACTTAAAAGAATGCAAAAAATATTACGAATACAAGGAAAAACAACGTCCTATACTTGAAGCAAACAAAGAGTTTGAAAAGAAAAAACGTAAATTTTTGCAAGAAGTAAAAATGTCGAAAGAAGCTCCAACAAAAAAACAAATTTATTACTACGAGCGACTTTGTAAAAAATATAACCTGGAGAAAAAAGAATTGACCTCAAAACTTGAAGCCAGGGATGAGATAGACAGAATAATCTCGGAACACAACGAATACTACAAAACAACAATACAGGAAGAAGAATGTTAATACCGGATATCGTAAAAATACTGACCAATTCAGGCATAGAAGAAAATGAAGCAAATATTGAAGTAAAACTTTTAATCGAACATTTTGCAGGGTACACGCTTACAGATATTCTGATGGGTAAAAAATTGACCGATGAAAAACTTGAAATTGTCAAAGAAAAAGCCCAGCTTCGTGCAAAAACACATCAACCTATTCAGCATATCATCGGATTTGCCGACTTTATGGGCGAAAAATTTATTGTTAATCCGACAGTATTGATTCCGAGAGATGAAACCGAACTTCTTGTAAGGCAAGCCGTTGAAATAATAAAACAAAACAACTTCAAATCCGTGCTTGATATGTGCACAGGTTCAGGCTGTATCGCCTGTATGGTAGCGAAAATGACAGATGCGATTGTTGTTGGTACGGATATTTCAAACGATGCACTGCACACAGCTTTTGCCAATATGGAAAAACTGAAACTCTTTAACAGAGCAACATTCAGAAAATCTGATATTTATTCAAAAATTCGCGAGGACGAAACTTTTGACATAATAGTTTCCAACCCGCCGTATATCCCGCCGTCAATGAAAGCCGGAATTCAAAAAGAAGTAACCTTTGACCCTGATATCGCACTTTTCACAACAGACGAAAAAGGATTGGAATTTTATGAAAAAATTACCAAAGATGCGCCAAAATTCTTGAATAAAGGCGGATATCTGTTATTTGAACTTGGGATAGGACAAAGTAAAGATGTAGCAAAAATCATGCACGATTGCGGATTCACAGACATAAAAGTCCTAAAAGACCTCGCAAATATAGACAGAGTTATTTTCGGGAAAATCAATTAAAATACATTCTTTGGAAATGCCCAGGATTCATCATTCTGAACTTGATTTACAATTAGAACATTTTTTAAGTTTTTGGCAAACCTTGCTTCAATCTTGCAATAATAATTATCGGAGAATATGTCAGTTTTGTTTTAGGATATTTTTTTGAATACTTATCACAAAACTCTTTGACATTCTTTACAGTCCAAACCCTTTCTGTCAAAGAATTTACCCCCGTATGCTTCATATGTGCAAGAAGTTCAAGCGGAGTTTTGAAACACACTTCCTCATAAAATGTTTCCGCATATAAAATCTCAAAACCTGCATTCTTTAACGCCGCCGTAAGTTCATCCTGAGTCTTGTACTGCAGACTAAGCCCGGTAAGCTCCGTAATTTCTTTAAAATTAGATGGGGCAAAAGTTGAAAACGCAAGAACCCCACCCGGTTTCAAATTATATTTCAATATTTCAACTGCCTTCTCAAAATTTTCAAACCATTGAAACATCGCATTTGAAACAAGTAACTCAAACTTTCTGCCAGCCTTCACCTTTAAAGCGTTTCCGCACACAAAATGAATATTCGGAACAATTTTTTGGACATAAACCTTTGATTTTTCAACCAAATCGTTTGCATAATACTCTTTAAATTCTATAGAGCTTGCAATCTGTTTGGTCAAAAGCCCGGTTCCCGAACCTAACTCAAAAATATTATCAAAAACAGTTGAAATTTTACCCAGCTCAATCACAAGCTTTGAAGCCATAAAATTCTGAACAATTGCGTTATTATCGTAATTGCTCATGCTTTTTTCAAATTGTTTTTTTATATTTTTGATATCTATCGGCATATATCTATTATCTCATTCCATCCAACAAAATTATAAAACGGGAAATGACCTGATTGCAAACATTTTATCGGAACATTGTTTCTTTCGTGGCTATTTATTTGATTATTCGGCGGAATAATTTTATCAAACTCCGAAACAATCGCGCAATCATAAAATTTTTCTTCCTGTAAATTTTCGGATTTTATAACAGCATAAAGATGTTCCAACTCTGCAACTCTGTTTTCCACACTGCGTTCTACCGAATTTTTGAAATATTTTTCCTGCTCTGATTCTGTAGAAAATACATTTTTATAAAATTTACCCTCTAATCCGACCGCGGCATGTTTTAGTGTAAGCTCAAACGATCTAACAGGGATTCCAAACTCGTTATCTACAGGTGACAAGGTTCCGTTCACCGCTATTTTTAAATCAAAATTTTCAAACAAAGCTTTAAATTTCCAAGCTGCAAAGACTCCCATTGACCAAGCTATAAGATACTTTTGAGAGTAATTATCAAGCTGCAAAAATTCATCCGGCAGGTCAAAACTGTTGTAATCATAAACAAAAAGCACATCAAAACCACCGCAATCCAAAAATTTGAAAGGGTGCTCATCAAAACTCCAACCCGCAAAAAATACTATAAGGTTTTTGTTATTATTTTTGTTTAGCCAGCAAGTTTTCATCTATAATCTCCGTCAAAACTTTCAATTCATCCTCTAAAATATCCGCCGTAAGCGACAACCGAATTCGCGAAGTACCCTCAGGAACAGTAGGGGGTCTTATAGGTAAAGTAAAATATCCGTTATGGAACAAAACATCACACAAATCAACCGTGTCCGAATTTGAACCAATAATAACAGGTATTATATGACTTGATGAACCCATTTTCCTTGCTAATTCAAGCATTTTTCGACGTCGGCTTAAACTCTTTGAAAACTGCTTTTCAATAATCCATTTTGTAAACGCAATATTTATCGGAGGGAGCGCAGTAGAAAAAATAAATGAACGTGATTTATTTATCAGATAATCTATCAACACCCCTGAACCGGTTACAAACGCGCCCATTGAACCGACAGCCTTTCCAAAAGTTCCGACAATTAAATCGACATCATTAACCAATCCCCATTCTTCGCAAACACCGAGAGCTTTTTCGCCAAAAACCCCAAACGCATGAGCTTCATCCACAACCATTATACAGTTATATTTTTTCTTAAGCTCAACGATTTTTGCTAAATCCTCAATATCTCCATCCATGGAAAAAACACTTTCCGTGATAATAAAGGCATTTTTGTAATTTCCGCGCTCACGCTGCAAAAGACGTTCCAACGCCTCCATATCATTATGTGGAAATCGGAAAAATTTACCCTGAGAAAGACGCATTCCATCAATTATGCTTGCATGATTAAGTTTATCCGAAAAAATAACATCACCACTGCCGTTCAATGCACTTGAAACCCCGACATTTGCGTGATACCCGCTATTAAAAAGAAGAGTTCTTTCTTTCCCGTAAAGATTTGATAACAAATCCTCCAGCTCTTTATAAACCGGCAGTGTGCCTGTCAAAAGCCTTGCAGAAGCACTGCCAAAAGAGTATTGAGCACCGGTTTCCGCCAAAAACTCCTCTGTTATTGCTTTATTATCGGCAAAATTCAAATAATTATTTGATGAAAGATTCAAAAACTTTTCACCTTGGTAGTAAATGTATTTTTCGTCTTTTCCCTGAAAATCTTTCAAATCCCTAAAATGAGTTTTTGATTTCAAATCTTCCAAAACTTTTCTATAATCATCGTACATATGTTTAATTTATGACAAAAAGGAGGTAAATGCAACGGGCAAAATATTAACTATAAGCCGGATTGCTACACATTAGTTCACAAAGACATGACCATACCCTCACCCCTCAGCTTTAGCAAAGCCTACGCACGCAGTTTCACTCAACTCAAGTTTTCGCTGGTTCAACTAGTGTCCCATAAGGAGAGGAAATAATATTATACGCTTGCCATAACAGAAAACATCCTCGCAGAGCGCATTTACCTCGCAATGGCATTTGCCATATTGGTCAACCCTGCCCCCTCCCCTTCTCTTCCCCTCCCACAAGGGGCGGGGATAA
>JAMPCZ010000024.1:15696-21166 GCA_023665935.1 Muribaculaceae bacterium
ACTCGTAAAGTATTAGATTTATTGAAATTCGGAATTTTGTTTATATTACTTGTTGATTTCGGATTAATTTCGTTAATATTAATGCCCGGAATAGTATTAAACAAAGTGTTCAAAGAAGAGTTCCCGATTTTACCCAAAAGAGTTGAGAAGTTTTTGGACAGGCTGCCGTAAACCTCCATATCGGCAACAAGGGTTGCTATATTGTAGCTGCCGGTCATATACATATTCAAATCTTGCCCGTAAGAATACACATTGATATCGTTTGCAACACCGTTTTCCACATGCACATCCCCGCGAATCTTTGTAAAATTACCAGTTTTTAACGGAGTAATCAAATCAATTATGCCGTTAATTGATAATCCTGTAACCCCGCCGGTAATAAGGTTCCCCGCTTTCAAAAGATATTCTAAAGAACCGAGTTTTGGCATTCTGCCTTCGCTTACTTCAAAACTTCCTTCTCCTGATAGAGAATTTACACAATCAACACTGGTTAAACCGGAACACGCAACCTTCATATCACCGGTAATAAACCCATACATTTGCCCAGGCATATCAAAGAAATTCTCGGAAATAATTTGAGCATCAGCACCTTCAATTTTCATTGAAGCAGAACCGCTCGACTTGTTCAGATCGTAACCGATATCACCTTTTACAGTACCATTTGCAAGATTAAATTCATAATTATCAATTTTCAATATTCCATCCTGATTAAGTACAATATGTGATTTGAAATTGGTTGCATCAGCTTTTTTTATAATGATTCTGTCTGCATTAACCTGCGCATTATTAATAACCAAAGCATTCGGCTCAATCAACGCAGCAACATCCGTTTGACTGCCTGATCTTGTGCTGTCAGCTTCCAAATCACTCAAAGCCTGAGTTATAACATTAAGATTTAGTTCATCCATCTGAACATTTATATCATCGACAACAATCGGTTTTACAGGTTTGTTAAGAATTTTTGCACTTATATCAACATCATTTGTCAGGACAACACCTTTTGAATTCAGATATATATAATCATCTTTAAAATCAAGATTCACATCACGGATAGTGGAATCAAGCAAAGGAATATCAATACTTTTAACGTTCAAGAACCCTAGAACATAAGGAGCATCAGAGGTTCCATTAATTAACATATCCGTTGTAAATACACCTTGCTTGATTGTCGGTTTTTTAAATAATACGTTAAATACTCTGGCATTGGTCGGCTGTAAAGTTTTTATCCTAAAATTTTTGAATCCCAAAAGATTATCCTTCAGCAGCGCAACTTCCCCTGACATATTCAATTGTTTTTGAACAGATTTTTTCTTATTTTGAGAAGTAATTATTTGGTTATAATCCATAGAATTAAGTTTAATTTTATTTGGATAAAGAACCACATCCGTGATTATTGAAACAGGATTTGTAACAATACCCTCGGAACTTACAGTACCTGACGGAGCACCTGCAAGAGTTGCACCCATATAATATATCGAAGCATTTTCAGCCAAATTCAGGGTTGATTTTGCACTCAAAGCGTCAAAAGTCCCTTTAACCCGTGATACAAAATTGATATCACCCTTCATTTTCATCGGATAAACAGATTGAACATTGTAAAATCTGTCGAAAAATGCCTGAGTAAGCTTTGCACTAACTGACAGATTTAAATTAGGGTTAACAAGCGCATTTGAGATTTTACCGTCTAAGAATACAGGCATTCCGCTGACACGCGAATTTATTTTATCCAAATACAGGACATCTCCGCGCATATTAGCATGCCCGTTCAAAACACGCACAACCGCACCCAGCGGTTTATAAACAAAACTTGTATCCTTGAGATTAGTATTTGCGTAAATATTATTATTCTTTATATTCCCGGCAATATCAACAACACCGTTGATATCAGTAATATTATCAATTTGAGATGCGATTTCTTTTGGCAGGGCAATCTGATTTTTTATGGAGTTGATAGAACTCATATCAAAATTCTTGAAATTAAAATCTGCACCGGAAATCGACATAACCTCTTTGTCAATATCTTTTGCCGCAAAGGAAAGAGTAAACGGATTACCGTTAAATAAACCATGGAGAACCGGGGTTTTTAATACACCGTTTTTAATATTGAAAGTTCCGCCGTTAAGCCTTATAGGGTTAGCCGATTCCATATTCGGAATAAACTTACCGTCCACTCTTACCTTTGTATAATCAATATTATCCGCATCCGCAACCCCTTTATATCCGCCATCAAATGATGCATAAATCTTGCCGATTTCGCGTTGATAAGGAAGCGTCATCTTCTCATGCAAAAGCTCAAATATATCTTCAAGCAAAAACTTATCAGAATGCGCTTTTAAATCAATAATTGAATTTGAACCGGTACCATAAACCCTCAGCTTTGAACCGCGGACATAACCTGTCACATCATAATCTGAATCGTATTGGTCAAAATTAACAACACCATTAACCTTGGTAAACGGCAAAAAAGTATCCTGCATCAGAGTTTGTGCATTATGAAGAGTTATAGTACCTTTAGAAAATAAATCTTCATTAAACACAACTTCTTCAGCATTTTTAGCGGTACCGTAGATATTTAAAAATACATCCGCAACCCCTTGCGCATTGCCAAAAGGTTTAATAACTTTCTGAACATCCACTAAAATTGGAGAGGAATTTATAACCTTCACAAGATTTTTAACATCCTGACCTTTTGCGTTCACATAAACATTTAACTTTCCAAGAACAGAGCAATCACCTTTTATCTCTACCGGCTTGCCATTAATAAAACCCGAAAAAATCCGGAATGTAGTTTGAGTATCATTAAAAACAACTTCCCCTGAAGCATTATTCAGAACCAGGTTATGAACTTCATTAAACGATGCCGCAGCATTTCTGAAATTGATTGTCCCCCACATATGCGGATCAATCTTTTTACCTGCCGAGCGCATGTTAATATTACCAAGCCCCGAAATCTTCATAATCGGAACAGGTCCAAGCTGAAATTTTAGAATTTCATGCAGCGGATTCAAAACTTCTTGAGCCGGTCCGATATTTATAGAATCAGTACTTTTAATATCGAGTTCGGAATATTTGGAACCATCAATTTTAATATTTCCTTTTACTTCGACATTTTGTTTTACCCCTGTCGGGACAAACACATCCAAAAGCATCCTTTTGCCGATAAACTTCATATCGACTTTAGCATTTGCAGGAGCTCCCTTTAGGGGTCGAATCAAATACATATCGCGAAGTTTTATCCAACCAGTGACATTCGGACGATTTCCCTGACCAACAAACTTAACCTTACCCTCCCCCTGTCCGTACGCAACATGCTCTTTCAACTTATACAAGTTAAAATCCTGCAATAAGGTCGGACTGCCGGGTAATATTGCAACCACATCTTCCAACCTGGTATTGGAAACTTCTGCTTCTATATTATATTTAGGAGCCTTGTGACCTAAATCGAAAAGTTTACCGGCTGCCTTTGCGTGAATTTTATCTGATTCAAGCAAAAACTCATCAATATGGATTCCGTTTTCTATCGTTCTGAAATGGAAATCTGCACTCAATTTATCATTATAAATTATTGAAGAAGCCTTGTCTTTACCGACAATTACAAGATTTTTCGTTTGAATATTTGTAGATATTTTCTTATGGTCAAACTTATCCGGCTCCGTATTTGCATTGATATTAACAATACCGTTTAGAGATTTAATTTTACCTTTAGTCAGAATATTCACATAATCAGAGATTGAGGCAATATCAAAATCGGAAATCTTAGCAGCAAGTTTAAATTGATCTTCCGAAAGTTTATTTATCGGTAAATCTACAGAAACCTCGGCAAAAATATCAGTTAATCTGTTACCGACCGAAAAAGCACCTTCAGTTGCAAACTCGACGTGCTTATTTTGAACATATTTCCCATGTTTAAAATATTTACCTTGCAGGGCAACATTTTGCACATTCTTCTTATCATCAAGCTTTATATTATATTCCCCCAGGCTAAGATTCATCTTAGAAAGAGTGAATTCTGATTTATCATTACTTTTCGGAATAGGATATTGTCCAAGCAAAAATTTTGAATCTTTTGTCAATACAAAATTAACCTCTTCCTTTGTTGCCGAAAGCCTTGAAATCTCTATTTTTTTTCTCAGCAAAGGAAGAAGCTTTAACTTCAACTGCGGATTATCAATAGACAAAGCCTTTGAGTTATCATCATTCAGAATTGAGATATTATCACTCTTAATCCAAACAGAAGGGAAAATTCCCATAGAAAGTTCGGGATTACCTATATCAACAATAAAACCTGATTTTTCTTTTATTGTTTGTTCAATAGAACTTTTATGAGATTTTATATTAACAACAGCCGGAATTCCCCACGTATAAAGCCCGAAGGTCAGAAAGGTCACGCCCAAAACTGTAGCAATTTTACATTTTCTCTTCATCTTACACTTATTATATTATAATAAGCCAAATATGTACAACAATATTACTCATCCATTTCTAGTATTTTTCACACAAAACCTGGAAAAATCCCTGAGGATGATGACAGTTTGGACAAAATTCGGGAGCCTTACGCGCTTTATGTAAAAAGCCGCATTTACGACAAAGCCAAACAACTTCTTCATCTTTCGAAAACACGGTACCCTCAGTCAACTGTTCTAAAAGAGCCTTGAAACGGTTTGCGTGATGTTCTTCTGCGACTCTGACATTGTGAAAAGTATTCGCAATAGAGTCAAACCCTTCTTCTTTTGCCGTAATCTCCGAATCATAATACAGAACATCAAATTCATCGGTTTCACCGGCTATTGCACTGACCAAATTTTCAGATGTCGTCCCAAGTTCAAACGGATAAAAAGCATCCGCATGTCCAAGCGGATTTATTCCGATATGGTTGTAAAACAATTTGGCGTGCTCCAACTCATTTTCCGCCGTTTCCAAAAATATCGCAGCAATCTGTTCATAACCCTCTTTTTTGGCAATATTTGAGAAATACGTATATCGATTTCTTGCCTGTGCTTCGCCCGCAAAAGCGTTTATAAGATTTTGTTCGGTCTTTGACCCTTTGAAATTTTCACTCATAATTCTCTCCTCTGATTCTTTTAAAATATTTTTTATTACTGAAAAAAACAATTAGATACAGGAGTAGTTCATTGGGAGAATAATAAATGATTAAATTTGCGACTTTTTGGGGATTATTAGTGCTGAAAAATATCTGAAAATAAATTTATTATGATAGTTAGGAAAATTATGACAGATTTATTAGCGTACACAAAAAAAATTGCCAAACAAATTTCATACTACGATGCAATAATAGATTTCACGGACGAAAGCCACTGGTTTAACCCTTTTTATAGACAGCCGGAAGTAACCGTCATCTGGGTAGATAACCCGGATGATGGTAATGAAAAATATCGCGGCAGATGGCAGGGATAAATTTAAAAATGTGGCAAAAAATTCTGTCATTCTGAAATCTATTCAGAATCTTAGA
>JAMPCZ010000025.1 GCA_023665935.1 Muribaculaceae bacterium
CTAAAACATCCTGATTTAGATTTTCATCAGCTAAACCGCTACGTTTCACTTGCAAAATACTACAAAATTCCTGTGGTTCTCTGCTTTAATAAAGAAGATTTAGGACTGGACAACGAAGCGCAAGATAAAATTTTATCAATATACGGTAAATTAAACTATAGTATTGTATTCACATCCGCCCTGGAAAAACGGGGACTGCAAGAGTTCTATAAACTGTTAGAAGGGAAAGTTTCGGCACTGTGCGGGAATTCAGGCGTCGGCAAATCAAGCTTGATTAATGCCCTGAACCCTAATGTTAACTTACGAACAAAAGAAATCAGCGAAAAACTGAACCGAGGCACTCATACAACAAGACATTGCGAAATAATTTCGATAGATGAACACAGTGCAGTCGTTGACACCCCTGGGTTTAGCAATGTTCGATTTGACTTTTTATTACCCCAGGATGTAGGTTCATTATTTGATGAAATTGTACAATACAGAAACGGGTGCAGATACAGAGATTGCCTCCACATAAACGAAAACGGATGCGACGTTCTTAACCATATTGAAGAAATCGACGAATCAAGGTACGAAAGTTACGTTGAATTTGTAGCAGAAGCCCTTGAATACAAAGAACACGTAAAATATAACGGAGTAAAAAAAGAAACTTCGCACAAGATAAAAAATAATAAGGTTCAGGCAAAAATAAGCGAGAAAAAACGCCGAGCTTCACGAAACACAAATAAACAACGGATATATAAGGAACTGAATAACGATGCAGATGAATGATTATATAAAATTGATTAACGACAAACTGGATGAATATATTGAAATCAAATACCCGGAAAACATTTTCAAATCAATGAAATATACAGTAACTCTACCGGGTAAAAGATTAAGACCAATTATGTGCCTTGAAACCTGCAGAATGCTTGGCGGAGAAATTGAAGATGCAATTCCGACAGCCTGCGCAATCGAAATGCTGCACGCCCAAACTTTGATTCACGATGATTTACCATGTATGGATAATGATGATTTCAGGCGCGGAAAACCCACCAATCACAAGGTTTTTGGAGAAGCTACAGCAGTTTTGGCAGGAGATGCACTCTTAACGTTTGCACCGCAGACTATTACAAAATATTCCAAAAATCTCTCTGCTTCAATTTTAATCAGGATTTTGAACGAATATTTCAACTTCGCGGGCGCAAGAGGAGTTATCGGCGGACAAGTCGTTGATATTGAATCCGAGAAAATCCTGCAATCCACCCAAAATAACATCAAAACGGCAGAAACACTTGACTATATTCACGAACACAAAACTTCAGATTTATTTCAACTAGCAATGAGAACCGGTGCAATTATCGCTCAAGCCGATGACAAAAAGCTACAGGCGGTAACGGATTTTGCAAAAACATTCGGACTTGCATTTCAGATTGCCGACGACATACTGGACGAAATTTCAACATTTGAAGAAATGGGTAAAACTTTGGGTAAAGATAAAAACTACGGCAAATTAACCTATGTTTCATTATACGGACTTGAGAATGCAAAATGTAAACTAAGTTGCCTATTTGAAAACTGCTATGATATAATGGAACAGAATCATCTTGAATCCGATATATTCAAAAATATGATTGAAAGTATTAAAAAGAGAGTAGGTATATAGATAATGAATTGTATAAATATGATTAGAGAGCTTATCGCAAACAGGGGATACGAAGTTATTTGCTGTGCTTTAGCATCCGCATTTTTCGCTCAGGTTATTAAGTTTATCCTGTTCACAATCAAAACGAGAAAAATAAACTTTAAGATTTTTTCAACAACAGGCGGCATGCCAAGTGCACACTCTGCAGGCGTAATGGGTTTATCTACAATGGTCGGAATCTTGCAAGGATTTGATTCATATTTATTTGCGGTTTCACTGGGATTCTCGCTGATTATTATGTACGATGCGGCAGGTTTAAGGCGTGCAGCAGGAAAAACCGCGGCATGTTTAAATAAAATGATGGATGACTTTTACAACCATGATTTGCAATCTGTCGGAGGCAAATTAAAAGAGCTTTTAGGGCATACCCCGCTGGAAGTCTTTGTCGGCGCAGTTTTCGGTATTGTTTTTGCATATTTATTCCACGCATTCGTTTTGGGATAGACTGATGTAAATTATCTTTATAAAAAGTTGAAAATACACCTCGAATTTTGTACAATGATTACAAAACAGGGGTGTATTTTTATGGCAGAAGCGCAAAAACGAATTTTAATTATTGATGATGATGATGAAATTAGAGAGCTGCTGGAATTTGACATCAGAAGCAGCGGATACTTTGTAGACACGGCAAAAGACGGATTGGAGGGCTTGAATAAGGCTCTAAACAACACTTATGATTTGATTTTGCTTGATGTTATGATGCCAAAAATGAACGGGTTTGATGTCTGCCAAAATATCAGACAAGCAAAACTTGCGGTTCCGGTCTTAATGCTCACTGCAAAGGGGACAATTGAAGATAAAACAAGCGGATTTGACTGCGGAGCTGATGATTACCTGGTTAAACCGTTTGATATTCAGGAAGTCTTACTGAGAATCAGAGTTCTTTTACGCAGAAACACAATTAACATTGATAATGAACCGTCTTTATCTAACGAAATCCTGCGCTGCGGGGATATTGAAATCTTCCCGGAATCTTTAGAATGCGTCATAATAAACAGAAAAGTAAAACTAACACCGACGGAATTCGAAATTCTATATTGCCTTATGCAGCATTTCAACAACCCTGTAACCCTTGCAACTTTACTGGATGAAGTTTGGGGTTATGACAGCAACGAAGACGTCAGAATGTTAAGAGTTCATGTCGGCGGCTTGAGAAACAAAATTGAACTGAACACAAAAACTCCGACATATCTGCACACGGTAACAAATGTCGGGTACAAATTAACACCGTTTTCAAAAGAGTAATTTATGAAAAAATTTAGCTATGGGTTAAAAAAACTAAAAATCATTGAACAAATTGCAATAGTATTTTTTATTGCGGTTGTAATCCCCGTGAGCATAAGCGGTTTTATCATCAATAACATTAACCAGCAATCTGTCAGACACCAATTGAGAGAATCAGCAATACTTGTTGCCACTATGGTTTCTGATGAAATAGATTTTTTGGTAAAAACCAACGAATCCAGTTTGGGACAGATTGCGGACACACTTGAATATCTGCCGACTAAAGCCGCAAAACAAAAATTCATAAAAGAGTTTTCAAAACGTTATCCAAACTGCGAAGATATTATTATCGCAAAAAACTTAAAAGAACTGGAACAAATTACGAGCAAATTTAATCTTGAAGATAAACCGATAATGTCTGCCCAAATGAAAGACGGTTCATTTTTGGTTGTTGTATTCCAAGCAAACAACTGGGATTCCCAGCTTTTCAAATCTTTAGAGAACGACAACAGACAAATTTTTATTATGGATGGGAATAAGCGTTTGTTATCCTCCCACAATTTTACACCGGATATGTTCACCGAAACAATTGAACTGCTGCCCGAAGATAAAATAGAAGATGCCCCGGTTCTGTTTGGAGATGAAAAAAACAGACCGCTTGTCTATCTTCACCGCAAAAATCCTGATTTAACAATTGTAGTAAGCACCACAGAACACATGGCAAAAAAAGCAATCCTTGACAACAGGGTAAAAATTATACTTGCCGTATTGAGTACAATTCTTTCGATGATGGTGGTTATCGGGTTCTACATTTATTATCTGTATATTAACATGAGGCAGTTGTTCAAAGCGGTAATGGCACTTTCCAAAGGGAATTATCAACGACAAATAAGACTTTTAACAACAAGTTTCACTCCGTATGAAATCGTATTTCTAGCTAATGAATTTAACAATATGGCATCAGAAATCCATAAATCATACCTGCAATTAAAACGAAAGAACATTGAATTGAAGGAATTGAATGAGTTTCGCTCAAACCTGCTTGATACGGTAAGCCACGAACTCCGAACACCGCTTACAAGTATTCAGGGCTACACTTCAAGACTAATGCGCCAGGATATTGTTATTGATGAAGAAACCAAACAAAAATCACTAAGAATTATAAAAGAACAATCAGAAAGACTCAAACGATTAATTGAAGATTTGCTGACTATTCCCGATATTGAAGGTATGCGGCTTCGTACTGTTAATACAAACATTTGGCTCAGTGAAGTCCTTGAACAGTCAAAATTGTTGCTGCGCAAAAACGACGGGCACGAAATCATTATCAATTTAGATGACGATTTCCCGCAAATCTACGCAGACAAAGGCAGGCTGGAACAGGTGTTTGTTAACCTGTTTGAAAATGCCGTGAAATACTCCTACCCCGACACACCGATTATTGTAGAAACAGGAATTGAAAACGGAAATGCAGTGGTTTATGTAAAAAATTCATGTGATGAAATTCCTGAAAAGAAACTGAAAAGCTTATACGGGAAATTTGTCAGACTTGATGATAATATGACAAGAACAACACGCGGAACAGGATTAGGATTATTTATTGTCAAAGGCTTGATTGAAGCAATGGAAGGAGAAATAGAACTTTCTTCCGATAAAAACGGATTCTGTGCAAAAATTACCATAAAACTTGCAAAAGAAGAAGTGGTGCAATAGCTATGAATTTTATGGAACTTTCTATTGATATTGCAAAACAGTCCGACGGAGATATACCTGTCGGCGCGGTAATCGTCAAAGACGGGAAAGTTATAGCTTCGGCTTGCAATACCAGGGAAAAAGACAATGACGTAACATCACATGCTGAAATTTTAGCACTCAGACAAGCCTCAAAAATTCTCAACAACTGGCGACTAGAAGATTGTGACTTGTACGTAACA
Organism: Muribaculaceae bacterium; assembly: GCA_023665935.1. Classification (GTDB taxonomy): domain Bacteria; phylum Cyanobacteriota; class Vampirovibrionia; order Gastranaerophilales; family Gastranaerophilaceae; genus Zag111. The sequence goes on from JAMPCZ010000025.1 coordinate 4,846, forward strand.
CTTGAACCATGCCCGATGTGCGGCTGGGCAATATTACAATCAAGAATAAAATCCGTTTACTTTGGCAGCTACGACACAAACTACGGCGCATTCACCTCAAAAATAGACCTGAGAACACTCCACAAGGGGTCTGAATTAAACGTCTATGGAGGAATTATGGAAAAAGAATGTGATAAACTGCTGGAAGACTTTTTTGCACAAATTCGCAAAACCAAAAAGAACCGTTAAACTAAGTCGTCCTTAATCACACAGTACCAATCAAACATATCACTAACTGGCTAAGATTTTGTAGAAAGACAATATCCCGCAAATACAAGTATCAAACTCAAAATGCAGCTGCCTGAAATATATAATAAAGCAAGACCAAATTTCCCGTTCTTAATAAGTTCAAAACCTTCAAGACTGAATGTCGAAAAAGTTGTAAGTCCTCCTAAAAAACCAACAGTAATCAATAGCTTAGCGGCAGGATGTATCATTTGAATTTTATCTAAAGTCAAACCAAAGATATATCCCATAAGAAAACACCCCGCCAAATTTACAATTAATGTACCAAATATTGACACCGAAAAAAGAACTTTGCTTAATAAAGACACTAAATACCGCAGCACAGCACCGAGTCCGCCCCCTATAAAAATTGCAATAATATTATAAATCATAATAGTTCCTTTTAGCTGCATTGTACAAAAAACACGCCATTATTTCTATATTCATAAAAAGAAACTATTATACAACTTTACACAAAACTATCCCCCCAAGTCATTCTGAGGCAGCACGCGACCAAAGAATTTCTTTTTGTTATGAGATTCTTCGCTTCGCTCAGAATGACGAATTTTTGTCTTTCTGAGGGCGAAGCCCGAAAGAATCCAGCCGATAGGATTTTATACAAAAACTGGATTGCTTCGCTTTCGCTCGCAATGACGACTTTGTTGCAAGATTATTGTCATCCTGAGGCTTTAGCTGAAGAATCTCATAAATTAATCCCCGCCCCTTGTGGGAGGGGAAGTGAAGGGGAGGGGGTCACCCTTGACAAATCCTGTGAAAAATTGAACTGTCACCCTGAACTTGATTCAGGGTGACGACTCATCGTCATTGTTAGACTTACGTCATATTCAACATCACCATATTAACGAAACAGTTTTGCCAACCCAACTTTGTTTAAAAATCTTCTTAAAGATAACTTATCCATAATCTCATCTGTTGTAATAAGTTGATCGTGGCGGTTGTAAAGATTCACACTTTCTTTATCTTTATTTTCTAAATTCAAACAAATATCGGTCGGAAATATATCAAATAATAAATGTGTCGCATACACTTTCCCGTTACAGACGACTATAAGTTGAAAATGCGTGGATTTTACTATTGATTTCGGCTTAGCTAAAACTTTTTGATGTACTTCTTCAACCATTTTTAAAGTTAAATCATCAGGGGCGTAAATATTCTTTAACCTACCAAGCGGAACCATCATTTTGGAACGAATTTCACTGGTATGCTTATCAAAAATCTTCAAATTCTTTTCTATATCTTCAGATGCCATACCTGCAGAAATATATTTGTTTTCTAATTTTTGACGAATTTCCTCAATCAACTTTCTATGAGCACCTATTTTATAATTCTCATCGCAATGCACATCCTCAGAGATTGCACGATTCAACAGTCGAAATTCCGGATGCTCAAAAATCGGAGTAAAAGTATAAAAAACATTAGCCATCCTATCAGTGTACAGATTCCTAAATTTTTGAGCTTTTTCAACATCTGAATTAATATACTCAACATATTTAGAATTTAACTTGTGGAAAGGATTAAGAGAAATATTTATTGAGCGATAAGGCGTATTACCGGCTTGCCATTCCGATTTCATAAATTCAACATACTTTTCCGCGCGTTTTTGCATAACCTCAGACTTCGGATTCCAGCCGGAAGTATCAAATAACACATATTTGTTCGCATCATTATTGATTCTTTTTGTTATATCAATATAATCGTGTTCGACACCATCTTTATCTTTAATTATCACTTCCATTGAATCCGCATCTAAAAACGGGTTAACAGTGCCTGAACGCAGAATATTCCCTTTATCTTTATTGATACCGAGCCTTTTACTTAATTCACCCATCCCTGACATTAACCTGTCAAAATCTTCCCAGGAAAAAGCCTTAATCCTATCTTTATCATCTTTATTTATATGAATAGGCTTAGCATCAGCAAAGCAATGGACACAGCCATTTGAACATCCACGAAACAAGGTAATTGAATTGGCATATTTTTGTAACAAGTAAATCTGTTTCATATTCAGACCATCAAAAACCTCTATACCGTTTTGGATTCCCTCAAGCTTTGAGAGATTACATTTGTTCAAATCAACAAACCCGTCTTTTTTAATCAAAGAATCCGCGTATTTTTTAGCTTTTTTATACTGTTTTAATTCTTCACCTGATTCAAATGTTGTAAAAGATGAGGTGAATACCGGATATTTTCTTGCCTGCCTCACCCCATAAACTGTATTTTGCCTGAAATTATTTACCCTTAAATCCATAAATATACCCCTTTCATTAAGGATAAAACCTCTAAAACAAATTTTTGCCAAGTTGAATTAAAACTTGAGTTTAAACATTTGTAACAAATAAGCAACTTAGCGTCTATATTTACGTTTATAAATATACAAGAAGGTAATTTATATAGGTTAATATTATGGTCGCAAATACAGTTGGTAAAGCGTTAGTAAAAAGTGCAACCCGGGCTTTTACATCAAACGGAAGTCGATTAGCATCAAAAATAACAACAACAAAATTAGCTCCATTATTCACGCCCAAAGGTGCTGTAAGTGCAAATATCGCCCAAATAGAAACACATTTTGGCAAAGGTACTATTACCGCTACATCTTACTTTGATAAAGACGGTAAATTATTACAACAAGAAATAGTAAAAAAACTCCCAACAGGAAACATTGAAGAAAAAGTACGTAGCTACAAAGGCACTCACGATACGGTAATGCATACGCAAGCTTCAACAAAAATAAACGGCGTTGAAACTCAAAAGACTTATTCCAGCCATCACATTTACAACTCAGGTGAACAAAAAATGATGAGCCGCGAAAAAATAACAATGGATATGGCTTCTGACGGTTCAAGAAGTGAAACTCAAGTTTTTGAAAATTTATCTCCTAATAATAGAACATATCTTCAAACAAATGCAACAAGAACAAGTGACGGTCAATTGGTTAATAAGACGATTAAAACAAATTCTACCAACCCGGCATGTTTAGAAGACCTGACTAAAAGTCCGTATTTATACATAAAAAGTTACCCAAAAGATGAATTCATCCGCGCAATTGAACCATATGCAAAAGAACTTCAGCAAGTAACAGATAGAAATGTCAAGATAATTTTAGATGAAGAAACAAAACGAGCTATTTTGGGGGTAAGTTATGGAGCACAACGAATAATTAAAATATTTAAACTGGAAAAACAAAACAAAAACAATCTGGTTGATACATTAAACCACGAACTACGACATCAATATCAACGTCAATTAGTAGAACGACTACCGGGAGAAACTAAACTTCCATTTTTAAAATCTGCAAAAGAAATGATTACCGGAACAAAATCAGAAAATGCATTCACTCGATTTCTGAAAAGAATTGGAATAATTAAAGAAAAACCGGTAACAAGACCAACCCCTCTGACAGCAGAGGAAAAAGAATTAGCAAAAAAATTCAAAGAGGCTGAAAATAACTATTGCCAGCCTGAAGTTGATAAGGATAAATATTTTAATAATTTACTTGAAGTTGATGCAAGAAAAGCGGGGGCGGAAGCAGCTTCTGATTTTTCAACTTTAGAATTGCAGCTGAGCGCAATACTAAACGGAAAATTTAACAGATTAAATTGGGACTCTACCCAATTTGCACTTCTGAAATCCCTGGAAAATACTCCAACAATCAGACGGGGTATAAAATTTAAACAATAAAAAACTCCCCGGAAAGTTCCTTAATTGAACTCGGAGAGCCATCTTTTACATAAAAAACTCCCTGAAAAGTTCTACAATCGAACTTTTTACACCGAGCTACATGCCAGTATTATCAAAACTCCTATGGATTTCTTTTATCGGTTACAGGGTTTTAAAATTGTGATTTAAGTTGCAAATAGCTTGCATTTTCAACTTAAAATGTATCATCTGCTAAATTTTTTCATGACTATAGGAGTTTTCATGAAAGAGAGTACATTTATTAATCTAGGTGCAAGCAACCACGCTAAAGATACAAGAGAAGAAAACGATTATTACGCAACTGAACCCATTGCAGGGCATTTATTGTTAGAGGTTGAGCCAAAATTAAACAATATATGGGAATGTGCTTGTGGTGAAGGACATTTAGCGCAAGTTTTTGATAAGGCAGGAAAATTAGGAAAAGCAACCGACCTCATTAATAGAGGATATGGAGCTGTTGAAGATTTTTTATTAAATACAAAACCTTATCACAATGGCGATATTGTTACCAATCCACCGTATAAATATGCTCAGGAATTTGTAGAACACGCATTGAGTAAAATTGATGTGGGTAGAAAAGTTTGTATGTTTTTAAAAGTCTTATTCTTGGAAACACAATCAAGAAGAAAACTTTTTGATAAACAACCACTTAAAACAATATATGTTTCAAGTTCCAGAATAAACTGTGCCAAAAATGGGGATTTTAAAACATACAATTCAAGTGCTATTGCTTATGCATGGTTTGTATGGGTGAAAGGCTATAAAGGTGAAACGGTAGTAAAATGGATAAATTAAATTATTCAGCTTTATAGATACACTTTGTTGTATTATAAATAAAGAAGGATTATTTACCATGCTTTATTTTAGATACAGACCAATAAGTGAACTATCTTTGAAAGAATTAAAAAAAATATAATGAACTATATTTTTCCTCTACAGAAGAAAACAATGACCCTTATGATGGAAAAGTATTTTTGTCATATGAGTTCGATATAGATAAATGGGAACGTTTTTTTAAAACTGCATTAGCAAAAACAGACCTACCAAAAGAACTGTTGAATAAACTTTCAAAAGAACTAGCTAAAAAAATCTTTGCAAGCGAGATTAAAACTTACAATGATATAACTACATATGATTTTACAAATGCAATACTATCTACTAATTTAAAAATAGGAAGTCTTTTTGCATATCATGTATCTGAAATTATTAAACAATTTATTGATATATACAGACCTACTGATAAGTATATAGTTTCGTTTTCAAAAGCAAACAATAGCATGCTAATGTGGTCGCATTATGCTAGTAAGCATAAAGGTTTTTGTCTTGTATTTAAATCAATAAATGGATGTTTATATCAAAACAAAAGGAAAATAAAAAGAGGAATTGGCAGAAATACTCCAAATGGTATTATTGCTAAACATGCAAGCTTTGGTATTAATGAAAAGTTCCAATTTGTAGATATTAATTATTGTTCAGAATGTACTATGATAGACGCAGCAATGTACATGCCAAGTCCAGTTTTTGGACGAAATCCTCAAAATGAAGAAGAGCGGCTCGCTTTTTCTAATGAAAGCTATCGTAAATCATTTGAGAAACATAAGTGTTGGGAATACGAGCAAGAAGCAAGGCTTGTGTTAGATACACCAATGCCTTGGATTTTTGGTGAACATTTTAAATACACTCAAGATGAGAGACTTTTTTATTATCAACCAACTCAATTAGTTGGAATAATTTGCGGAGCTTGGATGGATGAACACATTAAAACTCGTATAAAAGAAATTATAAACTATCACAGAGAGCAAATGTGGTATAACATTAAAGATGATACTGTCTTTGATTTTGTATTATTTCAAGCAAAAATTTCCAATGAAAATCGTAGTATTAAAGTTGTTCCTGAATTAATTTATACTGCAACTGAAATACTGCAAATAGACAATCCGAAATTTACTTCATGTTATCAAGCTTGGGAAAAAGGTGAAGCCATTGTTTTTAATGGACAAGGTGGTACAAAAAAAGAATATATACAATAGTTTCAAGAAACACAATAAAATCATTATGGTGCAAAAGGTGAAAAAATACCTAAGTTCATATCTATTGTTTAGCTATGATTTATCAAAACTATTTTTATAACCCTCTATCAACTTTTTAGGAACTATTTTTAACTCACAATCAAATAATTCCGCAATATCCATTAACTCTGTTACTTTAAAAGATGAGCGGGTTAATTTGTTTAATAGGTTTGAGTCAGAAGCGGAACGACCGTAAGTTTCATTCAACATTCTTGCTAATCTATAGACAGAAGTATTTTGTTCTTGTAAAAAGTCTTTTACAAGCCTTCTGGCTTGTTCTTTTCGTTCTTCTGAAGCTACATATTTTGGTGTTTCTGGATTGCTCATTTTTTACCTCACCATTTCAGTATAACACTATTTATAAAATAGTTCACGTTTACGTAAAGTTTTGTGTCGAAATTAAAAACGAAGCATTGACAATCTTTGTATCTCGATACATCATGATAACGTAAGGTAGTTAAACAAACGAAAGGACAAAAACTATGGTAGCACAAGTTATTACAACAAATTTAAACCTTGAAGATGAAGCAAAGGTAATTAAATCACTTGAAAGCAAAATTGCTGAACTTAAAGAACTCAAAGATGAAAGAGTTGCATTAGTTAAAGAATTTATGAATAAAGCTAATGTTATGGAGCTTCAAGCAGGTGCATTTACTTTTAAAATGCAAGAAATCACAAGAAACAATGTTGATACAAAGACATTAAAAACTAAATATGCTGAACTTTACAAAGCACTTTTAAAAGTTAGCAGCTATATTAAGTTTGAAATTGTGTAGGGTATTTAAACCCTACACACCCCAATAAAGGGGAAATCATTAATCAACCGTAATTATACACAATAAAGAAAAAATATGAAAGGAAATATACTATGGGTCAAAGAACCGCATTTTTAATAAAAAGAACTTTTTGGGATGGCAAAGTAAACATCCGTCTAGTACATCATCAATGGGGAATAGGCAGGGTAATGCACAATAATTTTATGAAAGCATTTTTAGAAATGGTAACATACAGGGGTTTTCAAGAAAAAACTTTAAAAGACTTTATGACAATAATTGACGATGAACATTCTTTATACTTTGAAAAGAATTTTAGAAAAGGAAGTTTAGCAACTCCCGATGTATTTGATAAGAAAGTTATTAAAAGGTATTTCAACAAAACTGATAATAACAATGGCGGAATGATTATAGATATTAAAGAAAAGTCATCAGAGAAACAGCCATGGGGATTAGATATTGAAAATATCAAAATCGGTTTTGTTGTTGGCGATGAAGAATGCGACTATGACTATGACAAAGATAAATACATAGGTGATAAACCTTTTGAAAAGCTATACACAGGTGAGGAGTATGTCAAAATCTCTTGTGATGGTGAATATGCTTACCCTGAATTTTTAGAAATGTGGCAAGGGTTTATTAAAAATTTTGAAATTGAAGAAGTAACCGATACACAGAAAGTGGAAGAAACAGAAATAAAAGAGGTTGCATAGATTAACAAGGGGGGCAATCCCCCTTTACAAAAAGGGAAACAAGACATGGAAAGAAAAATTAAAATACTAATTGATTACTTATATGCGTTTAGTGATAACCTTACAAAAACTGAAACTCAAAGGATTTTAAAGAGATTGCAGGCTTGCGGTGTTAAAGATATGACTTTTGGTAATCAGAAATTTGAATTAACTAATGATTTCATAAAATCAGTACAGGGGGTTTGTTAACTATGGCAAAAACATTTGCATATATCAGAGTTTCAACAAGAGAACAAAAAGAAGATAGACAAATAGATAGCCTCCAAGGTTTAAAAGTTGATGAAATCATAGTTGAAAAAGCTTCAGGAAAGAATTTTATCAGTCGTGAAAAATACCAACAAATGAAAGCACAGTTAAGGACTGGCGACCTTTTAATTGTAAAAAGCATAGATAGATTAGGCAGAAATTACAAGCAAATCTGTAACGAGTGGGAAAGCCTTACAAAAATGGGTATTGATATTCAAGTTCTTGATATGCCGATATTAAACACAAGAAACAATGAAAACGGACTTACAGGAAGTTTAATAACAGATATTGTTTTAAAATTGCTTAGTTACTGCGCAGAGCGTGAAAGAGATAATATTAAAACAAGACAAGCGGAAGGTATTGCAAGTGCAAAAACAAGAGGTGTAAAATTTGGAAGACCTAAAACCGAATTGCCAAAAGATTTTTTAAGAGCTTATGAACTTTACCAAAATGGATTGATTAAGGTTAAGGATGTTATGAGCATGTGCAATATTGCAAAAAGTACATTCTACAAATACGCAGAGTCCATAAAAGCTTAAGTGTGTTTCGTGTACCAAAATTTTAAAAAATCATTCTTAAAAAAGATTGATTTTACGCAATAAGGAATAGTCCACAAAAAGCGTACTTTTTGTGGACTTAATTTTAAATCGTTTTAATATTAGTAAATTTTTAATACCAATTCCAATCATTTTCTTTATTTTCATATTCACTTACACAAGCATAAAATTCATCATTAGCTTTATAGTCATGTAATTTAAGGAGTGAATAGCATTTATTAACAATCTTATATTCTTTTGTATTTGAATTAACTTTCTTTAAAAATGCCTCATATGATTTTTTTGCTTCAGGTATTAGTCTATCATCAGAATAGTCAAAAGTACGATATGTACTTACCATAAAGTCTGCCGTGTATCTTCTTAAATCTTTTTCTATTTTATCAGTCATAAATTTAGGATATTTTTTGCTGAAAGTTTGCCAAGCAATAATCCATTCTGTTAATGCGTGCATAGAAGGGTTTAATGCTCCATCTATATAATATGTATTGCTATCAAGGTCTTTTTGCTCTTTTGATTTTATTGAAAGGTAATCTTTCCAAGCTGAGCCTAAATATTTTGCGTATGTGTTATAAAGATAACCATAATTTAATTCTGCTTCAAAAACACCTTCACCAGAATAAGAAATTTTTAACTGGGGTACATCGGGTTCAGTGATTTTAATTTCTTTAATACACATATACTCCCCCGAATATTCATCATGAGCTTTTCCCATAATCGGGGTAAATCGCATTTTTCGTCCATACTCATTTTGTCCATGCTCGTACCCAAAACTAACGGGTTTACCATTTGCTAATTGTTGGTTTGAATATTCAAGATAATAGCCTAATCCATTACTATCTTCATTGCTTGCATTAATCTCGTTAAATTTATTGAGACAGGATAGAAGAGTTTCATAATAAGCTAAAAATATTTTATCTTTATTTTGTTTTAAGTGCTTTGCTTCTAAGTATGGTTTTAATATATCTTTTTCACAAGAAGATAACTTTGTAAACTTACCATACATTCCGCCAAAATTCACTACTTGAGAAATGTTAAGCTCTTCAAAATATGAAACATTTGCTTTGTAGTAAAGAGTTTCATATCTTGATATAATTTGAGTAATCCCCAAAAGAGCTAATAGTACAGCAATCACGATTAACAAATATTTTTTACAGTTTTTACCTAATTTAATATTAATCTTTTTTGATTGCAAGGACTCACCACAAGCAGGACAAACCGTTACATCTTCTGTTATTTTTTCTTTACAATAAGGGCAGGTTTTTTCCTTTGATATATTTAGAACTTCATTACAGATAGGACATTTCTCTGCATTATCGGGTATTTCTTCTCCACAAAACGGACATATTTTCATTTATTCAGCTCCTTTATTTTCTTCATTCAACCATTCACCGCAATATCTGCATTTTTTTGCAGTCTGTTTGATTAATTTCCCACAATGAGGACATTCTTTCATATCTTCTGACATTTGTGTATTGATTTTTACTTCCTCTGTTTCTCCATATGCCAATTTATGCAAAGAGTCTTTAATATCAATTAAAAGGTACAATACATAATTTTTAAGAACTGTTATTACGATATACAAAAGAGCACCAAGAACAAACCACCAATAATTTATATAAAGCTCTTTTGTAAAATAAATTCCAGCTATAAGGATAGTTACTCCAAGAATTAGGTCAAGAGCTGTTGCAAAATCAATAACATTTCTTCCTACAAATAAAATAAATCTCTTCACATAAGGACATATACCTAAAGAAATTATAGCAAGAGTTGTATATAAACCTATTCCTCCGTCTTCAACCCTAAAGCCGACAATCGTACCTGTAATTATTGCAATGAAACATAATATACCCCAGATTATCAGTTTTTCTCTACTTACAAAAAAATTCATAATTAATTCTCCTTTTCTTAATCATAGTATCCTTCAATAGGGTCACACCCTACTGCTCGGATACTCGCTTTATATTTATCACCACGTTTTGAAACATAATAGGTTACTCCAAATTGAGCCTCGTCAATAGTATAAGGAGTGGCATTATCTCCATAGCCCTTGTATCCTGCTATAGTATCAGGTTTGTAATTTTTGAAAGTTATATCAGCTATGCACCTATCAAAATCTTCTACATTTTCAGCCCATCTGGGATTACTGACTTCAAATTTTAAAGTCGGATTATAGTTAGATATAGAATAAAGCACCTGATTTTTTTGCGGAGAACTTTCTTGGAACATTGCTTCAATTTGATTAACAAGTGATTTGCCAGCTCCGTTTTCCAAACAATTCGCACTTTGTCCACCCAAATTTGAAAAGGCAACATTCATTCCGCCAAAACCAGAATATTTACCTGTAACGGGTTGATATGTTTGAGGATATTCGTCTTCTTCTGAGTAGTTATTGCTTGATGATGTTGTTTCTGGAGTTGATACCGTATCATCTGGAATAAAAGACCCAATAATTCCCAGCAATAGAATAACACCCGCTACCCAAGCGCATGTTAAACCAACTTTATTTCCAGTATTTTTATTATCTAAAACATTAGAGTCCGAGTTATCAATTTTGTCTTCATTTAAAAACTCGCCACAATGTTTGCATTTAATCGCAGTAGATTTTATTTCTTCACCACAGTAAGGACATCGTTTAGTATCATTTTCTATAGACAATTTCCACTATCCTCCCCATCTCATATTACGAAGTTCTTCCAATTCTTCTTCTGAAGGTCCTTGAAATCTTATTACTCTACTATCGGAAGGTTGTCTATTTTGTTCTAATTCTCTTTGCCTTCTATCTTCACGAATTTGGCGTATTTGCTCCTCTTCTCTTTTTATTGCTTCTACCCTTGCTCGTTCTCGTTGAATTATTTCGTTTTCGTGTTGTTGCTGTAAATATTGCGTCGCAGAATATGCCGAATTAATAGAGAATAAACAAATTAAAAATCCTGTTAATGCTAAAACATTTTTTCTCATGACACCCTCCTAGTTAGTTGCTTCCCATAAAGCGTCTCTTAGACCGCTGTTATTATTTCTTCTTAATTTAGTTTCTATCGCTTGTGCTTCTTCAGCAGAATTAACAAGGTACTGCCCTTGAGATTTTCTTTCTCTAATGATTGAACTTACTTCAGACATATAAGTATTTCGTTGTAATTCTCTCCAACCATATTTACGTCCTTCATTATAACAAGTTCCACCTATTAATCCCTGAGCATTTGTATTTGTATCCCCTATAATTGCGCAAACATGTGAATTATCAGCTAAACCTACAAAATAAGTATGTTCACTAGCTCCATAAGTTATCATTTGAACTGTATAAGATTTATTATTTATAGGGTCATACAATTTATATCTGTAATTTTCCGCTAAAGCTGGTGTTAGTGTAGCCCCTAAAACAACTCCACAAAGCAATAATGCTGATAACATCTTTTTCATAGTTTTTCTCCTTTTTAATATTCTTTCAGTATCCAGTTATAAATTTCTTTAGCGGTTTGATAGCCTTTATTATCACCTGCTCTTTTATATTCATTTAAGGCATATTCAATATCAGCTCTGCCTTTATCTGCGCCAAATAGTTCGGCTTTAACCATTCCACGATATAAATAAGACTCAATATTGTTTGGGTCTAATCTTATAGATTTATCAAAATCGTATAGAGCTGCACCAAAAGAGGATTTAGTTTGAGTAGATTGTCCGTATAAACTATAAGCGTATCCTCTTTGATGAAAAGCCATTGCAAAATCTCTTCGATATTCAATTGCTTTGCTAAAATCACAAACAGCTTCCCAATAATTTTGCATAGCAAGTTTAACATATCCTCTTGCGTAATATTTATCACTATCAGGTTGTAAAGAAATTACTTTATCCAAGTCTTGTAAAGCTTCTGCATAATTGCCAAGTTGACCTCTTACTTCACCTCTAGCATGTAGCGCTTTTATATAGTTGGGGTCAAGGTCAATAACTTTTGTTAAAGAGGTTTGTGCTCCGTACAAATTATTTTCTTCTATCTGCTTAAGTGCAGTTTCAAAATATTTCTTACATTCATCTTCCTTGTTAGTCTGCGACATCGGTGTTTTCTGGACGGCTATAGATTTAGAGGGCTTGACTGTAGAAGTCGAAGTTTTATTTGAGGAGTTCTGTTGTTTATACTGATTTTCATGCATAATTTGTAGGTATTGTTTTTGTCCTGCCTGCACATTGTTACTTAAAAGGAACAAACAAAGTATTAGCGATATAATTAAAATTCTTTTATTCATTCTTCCTCCTATCCTTTAACTGTTTTATTAAACAGATGTTTATTTTCTAACACGAGATTTCTAATATAAAAATCAAAAGCAATAAGCAGAATTCCAAGTATTCCGCCGACACAAAGATTTACGATTGCCATAATAATAAGTCCAGCTATGCCTTCATAATCTTGTGGTATAGTAGTATCTTGATTTTGTATTCGTTCTGGGAATTTCCAGTATGTTATTGTACCTATAAGGTTCCAAATGCCAGCAATAATCAAATAAACAGAACATATTTGAAGTATTGCAAGTATTAGCCAAAAAATGTTAGATGTCTTTTGAAATCCAGCAATTTTCCTAATAATAGGATGGTGTGTATTATTAGAGTCAAACCATTCACCACAGAATTTGCATTTTATTGCACTTGATAAAATTTCCTCACCGCAAAAAGGACATTGTTTTGTTTCAGAATTATTTAGTTCATTTAAAAATTCTCCGCAATGCTTACATTTCTTTGCAGTAGCTTTTATTTCCTCGCCACAATAAGGACAATGCTTGTTGCCGTCATCGCTCATGCTAAAACCTCTACCATTGTTTACCAAGTACTTTTAATCTGTAATAGTCATAAGGTGCAAAGGAAAAGGTTAAAATTCCATATAAGACATAAGGACATGAAAAATCAGGATATATAGCTAAAACAATGGCTTCAAGAATAAGAGTTGCTATAAAATAAATAATAGCTTTTAACCACATCCCTTTGCAAAGATAGTATAACGAACCAAAACCATAAGCAGCTAAAGAACTTAAAAAGTCACTCAAATATATAACACTGCTAAATTTACTTCTTTCAGAGAGGGGAGTCTTCCAAAAAGTAGGGTTGTAATACCACCACTTGCCATCTATTACTACTTTATCAACATACTCAAAGCGTTTCTTCCACTTGTCATTTACATTAGCATTTTGAAATTTTTGATTACCAACCGCCTGTTTGTTTGAATTTTCATTTCCATCTAAAAATTCTCCACAATGCTTACATTTCTTTGCTATTGCAAGGATTTCTTCGCCACAATAAGGACATACTTTTGTTTCATCAGCCATATTTTTATTCCTTTCATACTTTTGCACCGAATTAGTGATTATGGTGTAAAAGCCAGTAAAGGATGATGAATAAAGGAAATAAAAATCTCAAAATATGCTTAATCTTTATTTTATGCACCATATAACTTTTAAATTTTTCATGGTATGATTGAAGCAGGTAAATTATACAACAATATCACTATTCTGTTGCATTTTATTATGATGAATATCTTTGTTACACTTGCATTCTAGGTTAAAACATCTTTCGTTCCTATCAAGTTTTAAAATGTCATTTGTTACATATTCAACAGTTATACCGTACTTATCACCAACTTTTTTAACTCTGTTATAATATTTCATTTGTTGCTTATTTTCCAAGATTAAAACAACCATGGGCGTTTTGCTAGTCATTATGCCATAATGCAAGGCTTGACCTATGCTTTCAGCCCATTTGTTAGCAAAGTCAAATTCTACTGCATGGGTTTCCGTTAAACAATCCACTCTGGTTTTATCTCTATTCTCATATTCCATAATACCATTGTGAGCTTTACACCAAGCCTCTTGATAGCTTGCTTCGTTGTGTTTATGGTAAATATAGCTGTATCCGTTCGCTATTGTCCTTACCTCAAAAGGATAAGCCAAAACAGCCAAAGGAATTAACCACAAAGAAATAATAAAACAAACACTCTTTTTTCTAAAATTCATACTACAAGCCCTTTTTCTCACTTATACACCACTATATTTATTTTGGTGTATATCTTTGTTAGTTATTGCAAATACTGAATTTCAGATTTGCATTTAACAGCAATTCTTGTTTTTTATGCACCATTTGAAAAAATTAACTTTATGTTATAATCAAGTAACTATAATTTATACAACCGTATAAATAGTCTGTTGTATTGTTATACGGTGCATTTCAGTCCAAAAGTACTACAATTCAAAGTTAATATATGACTCATCCAATTCTTCTTGCGCAATTCCGATATATCTCATGGTTATAGATGGCGAAGAATGATTAAATATTTTCTGCAACAAAGCAACATCATTAAACTGCTTATAATGATGATAGCCAAAAGTTTTTCTCATTGTATGAGTTCCAACATTTACAGTTATTTTAAGTTCTTTGCATACATCATTAATAAATCGGTACACTTGCGACCTATCAAGCCTGTAATGCTTTTTGCCCACAAACAAAGGTTCTTCTTCTGTTATTGAATATGTTTTATCACGTTCTATTAAGTATTCTTTAATCAATGCTTTTAACTTGCTGTTAAGAGGAAATCTTTTGTATTTCTTTGTTTTCTTCTCTATAACTTCAACATACTGTTTATTTTGAACATCTTCAACATTCAATCCTAAAATATCACTTATTCTCAGCCCTGTATTTGTTCCAAATGCCCAAATAAGGCGGTTTCTTAAACTATGCTTTGATAAATATTTTTCAATGTTCTCAACATCTTTTTTACTTTTAATTGGTTCAACTAAGTTTTTCATAATATACATTCCTTTCTGCACCGTTTATTTTTTCAAGGTGCAAAATAGAATGTAATTGAAAAACATTATACAAAAAGATTATTTTTTAGGCTTTAATATCCCACGTTTTTCATCATGCTGATAAATCATTCTTACTTTAGCCATAACTTCTTCTTCGCCTATAATATCTGTGATGTTATTTATCAATCTTTCTTGAACTTCTTCGTTATGATAATAAATATTTATCACCGCATTTTTATTAGCAAGGAATGCGTGTTTTAAAATGTTATGGTCGGTTTTATCTAATGAATGTCCCACAACATGAAATACGGGTTTAATTATCCTTTTAGGGTCTGTTAATATTTTTAAAAAATCTTGGTATGCTTCTATGGTTCCATATCTATGACGTTGATTGTGTTTTTTAAATACATTGAAATCAACAGGTATTGGATTTAGATTATTTGATGTTCGTTGATTGGTAAAACTGTGTGTACCCAATACCAAATTGCATTCTTTGGAATTACATACTTGTCCATGAACATAAACCATTTTAACCTGATACCCATAACGATAACCTTGCTTACGCTCATATAATTTTGAACAAGTATCAGTGTAATTAAAACTCAGTACATTTAAGATTTCGCCTTGTGGTTCTGCCTTAGTTGTATCAAATACTAATTTATATCTGGCTTGGCTTGAAATATCTAAATGTATATTTTCTCTTAAATAATCTTCAAAACATTTTGTAAATTCACGCAATTGGTCATATAAAAAGTTTATAAAGCCTCTAGGTGTTTTAAAGTACACATGAAATTCGCCTGCATACGTAACAGGAACATT
>JAMPCZ010000026.1 GCA_023665935.1 Muribaculaceae bacterium
GCATTGCTTGTTTTCCTTTCTTTTTAATTTCATATAGTGTTTTGCATACTCTGATTTGAATAATTCAAAATTATGCGCGCTATCTTTATATGTTTTATAATAATTTTCTGCACTTGTTGTTGCTACTGTTTCATATAATCCCTGCAGAAGGTCTAAATCTGCGTCCGAATTTATCTGTTTTTCCGGTTCTTTTAGAGGTGGAGAGGTTATTTTTTTACCTGTTCTATAAACTTCTTCCCCTTTATCATCGACAATTACAAGTTTATTTATATCGCCGTTTTCTGCATAGCCGACATCTTTAACTGAATATTTTGTGTACGGATTTTTGAGTTTATAAACTTCTTTTTTAGGGGTGGACTTGAATTCGTCTTTAACCGTTCCACCGCTAATCCAGATAAATGGCGCTGTATACAGCTCTACGCCGATACCCCATTTAAACCCTGCGCGCTTGAAACAATCGGAAGCCTGTCCTTTTTCCGCTTCTGTATTGCTTTCAGTTCCGCAATCCCAGCGCCATAGCCACTCTTTAAGTTCTGGGTCATATACTCCAATCCCACCGTACATCTTGCCGTCAATGACTTTGAAATCATTTTGCCAGCGGTTTGGATATAATTCATCCAGGATTGCACGGTCAACGCGTGCGGTTTTATAAAGAAGGAGTGAGAAACCTTTTTCGCCTACTTGTGCGACCCTACATTCTATCTCATCTGCTTTTAGTCGTCTCATACTATTCCTCCCGTATTCTACGGTTAAGTTCATCTTTTACGGCTTTAATATCTCGTCCGCTTTGTTCTTCTTGTGCTTCGCGATATTTTTGCATTAGCTCTTTATCTGTTAAATCTTGTAGGTTCATCTTTTTATTTACCCCTCAAACCATTGCGGTATTCTTGTACCCTGCCAGCAATAATACGGATCAGGTTTGTTATCTTGTTCCCAATCAAAAGAAGCAGGCGCATAACTACATTCGTTTCTTAGATAAGGAGGTATTTTGCCATATTTCAAAAAATATGCAGTATTATAATCTAACCCGCATAAATCTCCTAAATCTTTCATTATATCTGCCCTGCTTTCAATCTGTTGTAATACTCTTTCAAATTACCTTCATGTTCCAGATGTTCTATATCCGCTTTTGCTGTTTCGTGCATAATTGTTATTTGTGCTGGTGTGATGGCTAGCCTGTTCTTTATAAGAATCTTTGCCATCATCTCAACAAGATGGTTATGTATAGCTTTTTGCATATCTTCGCGTGGATGGTTTTTGTGTACTCTGGTAAACATTTTATAAGTTCCTTTGTTTATCCACTTGTTTACCTATTTGGTCTAATCCGTCTAATATCAACATCACCATAAACGGAAAAATGAAAATCCAATAAAAATTTATTAATTGTTCCATTTTTTATCTCCTAATAGAAGGGAAAAGGGAAAAAACTCCCTTTCCCCTTAATCTGCCACATTTCTCAATTCTTGTTCCAACGGGTCAAATTCCTGTGCTTTTTTGAACTCCCAGTAACCTACAGGTAAAACGCAATCGTCGTGTCTTTCTTTTAGTACACATCCAACAGTAGTTGGTTCATTGACCTTCGCATATAAGACGCCGTCTTTTTCGTAAAACTCTATGTCTTTATCTTTTACAAGAACTTGATGGTGATTGCCTGTAACTTCTGATTCCGCAATCCTTACATAGCCGTTTTCAGGTTTAACAGGTGTTAAACCTTCTGGTAGCTTGTCAATTTGTCTCATTACACATTCACCGTGAAATAACATTTTTTTCATTTTTGTTTCCTTTCTTTTTGTCTAAGCAATTGCTGTAATTTCTAAGGTTTCAGGGTCAACTCCATTCAAGCGGACTTTTAACCCCTCTAATATTGTTTGAGGTTGTTTACTTGTGTTAGGGTCGTAACAACATTCAAGATGATAAATACCTGGCACTGTCTGATTCTTCATATACAAATACGGGAGATAATCATAAGTAGTAAAGATTGATGACATATCAATCAGTTTATATTCTGATTTTTTGTACCAATCAAAATTATTTGTGCCTTCGTGATTTTCCCAAGTGTCAATTTGTTTGCCTAGTGACACCATTCTTTCAATACCGTATTTTCTGATAAATTCCGCCTTGACATCAGCGTTTTGTTCTTTTTTAAAGAAGTCAATATTTAATGCACTAGCAGGTGTTTCTGCTAAATATTGAGGTACTCTTACTCCATTTAAAGCCCATACGCTAAAACCATCTGAGTATTTTACTGCTGGTTTCCCCTCTGCATGTAATTTGTTGCCTTTCTGATTTATTTCAATTGGTTTTTGAGAAATTATGCACACAGTGTCAAGAGGAAATATTTGACCGAATTTAACAGTAGAACACCACCAATCATAATGTTTTTGGACTTTATCATAATTAATACCTACAACTTCATTGAAATAATTGAAAAAACTATAAATGTTGGCATCTAAACTGCCTTCAAAATAAGGAGATATATAATTTATTAATTTCGAATCACTCACGGAAGCCCACACGGAATCACTCACGGAAGCCCACACGGAATCACCCACGGAAGCACCCACGGAAGCCCACACGGAATCCCTCACGGAATCCCTCACGGAATCACCCACGGAGTCCCTCACGGAATCACTCACGGAAGCCCACACGGAAGCACCCACGGAAGCCCACACGGAATCCCTCACGGAATCACCCACGGAATCACCCACGGAGTCCCTCACGGAAGCCGGTATTTTATCCATTGTTAATTTATAACCTTTCTCTGCGAAAGCAAACAGGTTAACAATAATCCATGCTGATAACGGACTTTCTGTAACAATTACAGGAACTTTATCTTTCTTCCTTATGTTTGTATAGAAGTAATCACTCCATTTTTGTGCTTCTTCCTTAGTAAACCTGTCAGTCGCTAAACCGAGTTTTATCCATTTATCGCGATAAACTGGCATTAGGTCTTTTTGTTCCTGTGTTAATTCTGTTATCATATAACCGCCTTTCTTTAAGTTCTTATAATTGGAGCTAACGAGAAATCCTCGACAGCTCCTGATATAAAAACTTAAATTAGTTTTTTTCTTTTTAGTGTCTTCCTTAATACACTCTGCCCTGCCGCTGTACGAGATTTACGGGTCAGTACCTTTTTGACTTGTTACACGCTGACAGGTAGTTCGGTCAGTCCGTGGTTTTTGGATGGTGGGTTTGCTCCCTGCCGAGATCGCTCTCAATTTTTTCAACTTTAACTAAGGGGTAAAATAACGAGTATTTTCCGCCTTATGGTTTTTGAATTTTGTTTAAGGATTAAAGTTTAAAGAATTTGTCTGTTGTAATCCTTGCTATTGTGCCGTTTGTTTTGGGTTTGAATTCCGCAAAACCCCATTTTGCAAGTTTGTTTTTCGTCGTTCTGAATGTCTGTTGACTCATTCCGCATACATCCGCTGTTATAAACGCTTCGCCAACCTCAACATCGGGAATAGAAAAGAAGTTATCCCTTTTTGTGTTATAAGCAATGGTCAAAAGCATTAAAAATGCGTTTTGGTCTTTCATCAGGTTGTCTGTTTCTTTGTTAATAAGTATTTCCATTCTTTATAACCTTCTTCCTAACTTGTAGGTGTTACTACTGGTTTGTAAGTGTAGTCCTTCCTATCCTCTTTTTTACATAGCTCAATTAAGCCCATAAAAAGGCTGCACATTACTATGTTATCGGGTTGGAAAACCCGATATTCTCTCTTTTGTTTGCCTTGTCGCCGATTCTTTCTCTTTTCCCTTTGGTCAGCAGGTAGTTCTGCTCCTCGTTGACTTAGCTTGTTGGTTAGCTTATAGTGTTATTGGATTAACTCATTTAAACTAACATATTTATACTAGCATATAATCAATAAAATGTCAAGAAAAAAACAATAAAATAACAAGGAGTCTACAAAAATGAATATTTCACAGACTATTGAACAATTAAAAGAAAAAACTCAAGCAAGAATTGTAAAAGCTGATTTAGCACGGGCATTAGATGTTGACCCTGCGGCACTAAGGCGCAAAGAACTCGCGGGAATTGATTTGAAACCTAGCGAAATCGAAAAAATTGAAGCATACTTTAAAGTTAAATTTGATAGTCAGCAGAGTTCCTTGGGTACTTTTTCCGGAGAATATACTTATGTGTATAGGTTGAAGCAAATTAGAATAAATAAAGGTTTTTCAACTTTTGATATGGCGCAATTTGTTAATATGCCCGAAGAAAAACTGCTGAACATCGAAGCGGGAAGCGAACAACTTTCGGTTGGGTTAATTATCAAATTAATAAACGAACTCAATGTAAATGCTAACTGGCTTCTTGCCGGAATAGGTGAAATGTTTTTGTATGCCGAAACTCCAAAAGATGAATTAAAAGCAACGATTTTAGAAGTTCTCCAAGATTTGGGCAAGATATAAAAAGAAAAGCCCCGTTGTCTTGCATTAACGGAGCTGTGGGGTAATGTATATTCATTGAGTATTTTTTAAAATAATTCTGCTAACTGTCTAAAAATTTTAAGTCCTTCCTTTTTTCCATATGCAATATAAAGTGCATTTAATATTGATTGGAGTATTTCTATCTTTGGGGTAAATGTTTCTTTCTTCATTCTCTTCATATCCTCCCTCTTGTTTTATAAAAATTATAAAAAACCTTTAAACAAGATGCTTAAGTAACAATGCGAATTATGCCACTTGATTAATTATCAAATCTGTGGTATTATGTTCGTATTATTTTTTAATAATTATAAATACTACAAAAAATTATAAAAGATGTCAAGTATATTTTATAATTTTATAGAAAAAAGGCTAAGAGGATTAGAACAATGTGCACATTTTCACATGTATTAAAAGAATCAGGACTTACTAAGTCAGAGATGGCGAGAGTTTTAGAAATTGCTCCATCTTCTATTAATATTAGATTGCAAGGTACAAACGATATTAAAATATCTGAGCTTGAAAAGATTGAGGCATATGTAGGCAGAAAACTCTTTAGGGCGGAAAAGGTTAATTACCAAGCAGATGACCAAGTTTTTCTACCTTATTTAAGTATTCCTGGAGTATCAGATGAACTTATCAGAAGCGATCGTATCAGAGGCGGTATGCAATTTGACCGTGATATTGTCAAAAATGACTGGAGAAAGGAACCGGAAAATTTAAGAATAACTAAAATGATTGGTAACAAAATGCACGGCGGACAATATGCATTAAAAAACAAAGATATTCTTGTTGTGGACATTTCTTCTAAAGACCCGCTTATTGCTGGTATATATGTATGCACTTTTAATAAGACGCAATTATTTATTGCAGGTATTGCTGCAACAGCAACTAAGGGTATAGAAGTTTACTACTATAATGATATGTACGAAAAACATGAATATACTGCGGAGCAGTTAAAAGAATTAAATTTCGAAATACATGGAAGAGTTATTAAAAATCAATCATTAACAATTTAAGAAAGTAATATAATAGGATTGCTATATTAATTATATAGACCCGCTGCGAGCCACTGGCTCAAAGCCGCAAGATAGGAAGCATTTGTTGCTCCCTTCTGCATATGTAAATCAAGTACACAAGACGCTCTCGGGGTAAATATGAGCTAGTAGTTTAGCGATAAGTTACTCCACCTGATGTAAAAGAGGGTGTCTTTTTATGCCCAAAAGCCCGATTGTAAAAGGGCTACAATGCTATTAGAACACACTTAAAAGGTGCTATATGGCTAAACGCGGAAGACCTCGCAAAATTTCAAATCTTGAAGAATTGCAAAACAAAATTAATTCATATTTTGATAATTGCCCCGACTACATTACTATTTCAGCTTTTAATAAAAGCACGGGGGATTTTGTTGAGTACAAAAAGTACACCCCGACAATGACAGGACTTGCTTTGCATTTAGGGTTTACAAGTCGTAAAGCAATGTATGATTATGAACAAAATTCGGAATTTTGTGACACTATAAAAAACGCGCGCCTGAGGATTGAGCATGAGTATGAAAAGCAATTATACATGGACAAATGCACCGGTGCAATCTTTGCATTAAAGAATTTTGGATGGAAAGATAAGGTTGAAAATGAAGTAACTACGCAAACGCCAATAATTAAGGATGATATCTAATGATTGAATTGCGTGATATTATAATCCCCTCTTTTTATGAGGCACATAGAGATATAAAACAACGCAACCACACACACTATTGGTTTGCAGGTGGTCGTGGTTCTACTAAATCGTCTTTTGTTTCTTTGGAAATCATTTTAAATGTTATTAATGACCCTGAGTGTAATGTGATATGTTTTCGCAAGATTGGAAAAGATATTGAAGCCAGTGTTTATAATCAGATACTTTGGGCGATTGATATTTTGGGTGTAAATAGCTATTTTAAGACTTATAAATCACCTTACAGAATTGTTTATACACCTACAGGGCAGGTGATTGATTTTAGGGGCTTAGATGACGCTACAAAAACAAAATCAATCAAGCTTAAGAAAGGCTACTATAAGATTTCTTGGTTTGAGGAGCTTGACGAGTTTTCAGGAATTGAAGAAATCCGCAAGGCTGAACAATCTGTTATGCGTGGAGGTAATCAGTTTATTGCCTTCAAATCATATAACCCGCCGCAAAATGTTAATAACTGGGTTAACAAAGAGGTTATACACGAGAGAAAAGACAGGCTTGTAACTCATAATACCTACTTAGATGTTCCCTCCGACTGGTTGGGCGAACAGTTTTTCATCGAAGCCGAGTTTTTGAAAAAGTTCAATGAGCTTGCATACAGACACGAGTATTTGGGCGAAGTGACAGGAACAGGCGGGCTTATATTCCAAAATGTTCAGGATATGCGTATTACTGATGATATGATTAAGGGCTTTGACAATCTCCGCGAGGGTATCGACTGGGGATTCGCTGCTGATCCGTTTGCGTGGAACAAAATGCATTATGATAAAACTCGCAGGTGTCTTTATATTTATGACGAGATACACAAAGTTGGGCTTACAAATTCTCGCGCTATGGAGTTATTAAAACCTATTACGCAGGCACATATTATTGCTGATAGTGCAGAACCTAAGAGCGTTGAAGATTTTAGGCTTGACGGCTTTAGAATTACCGGGGCTAGAAAAGGACCTGACTCTGTACGTTACGGGATTAAGTGGCTGCAACAGCTCGCTTATATTTATATTGATAAAGAACGCTGCCCGCATACTTATGAAGAGTTTACACTCTATGAGCTTGAAAAAGACAAAAACGGAGAGTTTAAAGACAAATACCCTGATAAAAACAATCACCATATTGACGAGGTGCGTTATGCTCTTGAGGACGATATGGATAACAATTATGTGACTGCCATAAAAGGATTGCGGTTATAAAATGCCCGTTTTGCGAACTGCTACGCTCGATATATAGGAGATTTTTCAATGATATATCAAGTAATGGCGGATAATAACGAGATTAATACCACTAATTTGCAAAACTGGTTAAGCATATTCCAAGGACAGATCCTACCGCAACGGTTAAAGCTAGGCGCATATTACGACGGAGAAAACTGTATTGTTAAGCAAGGTGCGGTAAAAGGACGTCCTAACTATTCTATCAATGTTAATATGGCAAAGTATATCGTTGATGTGGCAACGGGTTACGCTTTTGGTGTTCCTGTTACTTATAACACGAAAGACGAGAATACAAAGACAATCTTAGAAAAGCTCCAATATATCAACAAAAATAACAATGTTTCAGAGGTTGATTTTCAACAGGGCGGGGATATGGCGACTTTTGGGGTGTCATATCAGCTTATTATGGCGCGTGAAGGTGCTGAACCTCTTGAAGACAGGGTTATATACAAACGGCTTGACCCGTTAAAAACATTCTATGTAACAGATAACACCGTGTTAGAAAACCCGTTGTGTGCTGTTTATTACCATAAATACATTGAGGACAAAGCGGAGAAAGAGAAAATTTATGTTTATAGCGCAACTGATTTGTATATTTTTGATGGGGCAATGAGAAATTATACGCTATTGAGTCAAGAGCCGCACAATATGGGCTATATTCCTATTATTCAAAGTTTAAACAATGATGATGCGTTCGGGGATTTTCAGTGTGTTACTGATTTATTAGATAGTTTAAGTCTTGCGATATCTAATAACACTGATAATTTACAGTCAATTGCTAATGCCATTCTTGCAGTTTCAGGTGGCAGGTTGACAGAGGAGCAGAAGCAAGAAATAAATAAAAGTAAAATTGCGCAATTGCCCGTAGGTGCAACAATGGAGTGGATTATTAAAAATATAAGCCCAGAAGCTGAAAGAATGCAGATTGATAACTTGCTTAAGTTCTTGTTCCAAATCTCGCAAGTGCCTGATTTAACAGATGATGCATTCGGTGGTAATCAATCAGGTGTGGCAATGCGTTATAAAATATGGGGATTAGACCAGTTATGGGTAACAAAGACCACGAAATACAAAAAGTCTATATTCCAGCGTCTTAAAATCCTTTTATACCTGCTTCAATACAGATTTAAAAGCAATGTTGAACTTCTTGACAACATAGATGTGTCATTTACTCGTAATTTACCGCAGGACAATTCAGAGGTGTATACAATGGTTAATGCGCTTAAAGGAGTTATTTCTGACCGTACATTGCTGTCTAATATTCCTATGGTTGAGGATGTAGATAAGGAGCTCGAAGAACTTGACACGCAAGCACAAAAGAATGCGGATTTGTATGGGTTTAGTAACAATGACAGTTTAAAACAACAGGAAGAAGACGAGGATGGCTCTAAGCAGTAGAGATTATTGGGCTATACGTGCAAGACAGGATAAAATTAAGGTTATCAAGACAGGCGAACAGGGCATTGATAACCTTAAGCGTATTTTGAAGAAGAATCTTGAAGATGTGGACAAGAAGATTAAGGAGTTTTATGAGAAATACGGCGATAACCCTGCTGAAAAACTATCTTATGCAGAGTTTGAGAAGTACAAAGAAAAGCTCGCACGCAAAGCACGCTTACATCCCAAAGACAAGACTTTACAGAAGCTAGCTAAGCAGAATATACCAAAATACAAAATAGACCGCCTAAGAGCTCTGCAAATCGACTTGCAAATAATGCTTACAGAAGCAACTGCAGGTCAAGAAGCAGGGATTTATAAAACCCTACAGGATGTCGGAAAAGTATCACAAGCAACGCTTGCGGCGCGTTTTGCTAAGTCCTTAGGAGTTGAGTTTAATACTATTGCAGCACGTAAGATGAAGCAATTGATGACCGCTGACTGGTGTCAGGGTAAAAACTGGTCGGAGCGTATCTGGGCAGACCGTGACAAGGTCGGAGAAAAGCTTACAAATATACTCGAAAAGGGTATCCCGCAAGGTACATCCCTACAGAAGATGTCCAGAGAGTTGAGAGATGTCACAGGGAATAGTTTTAACAATGCCTTTAGGCTTATAAGGACGGAAAGCGCACATGTCGACGCAATGGTTACACTTGAAGGATATAAGCAAACACAACAAGAATTTGGACAGAAGCTTAGATATAGATTTGATGCCTTCCTCGATAATCGAACATCAAAAATATGCCGTGAGCTTAATGGAAAAACTTTTTGGGTTGATGATGCAGAGATTGGAGTAAACTTTTTCCCCATGCACCCGAATTGCCGTTCCACTACGCAATTAATAATCCCAGAAAATGACTGGGAAAATTTTGATTTCTTTAACTAATTTTAGATAAAAGTATTGACATCAATCTTTAATTATGTTATAATAAAGGTATAAAGAACATTGAAATTTGAATAAAGGCAAAAGGTTTGTACAGCAAACGAAAGGAGGTCAAAATGCTAGTACAAATTACAGCAGAAGAACTAACACTAGTGATAGTATTAGTTCTGATTCTACAATCCCGTTAATCGGGTGGTGAGGGTGTTGCGTCACCCTTGCCTTTATTCTTATTTTAACCTATTATTACAAAATTTCAAGGGGTAAAATATGACAGAAAATAATAAACCTTTATCAGGTCGCGGTGGTAAGCGTGAAGGCGCAGGACGACCGTTCGCAGAAAAACCCAAAAAGATGTTTTCTTTTAGGTTATCAGAAGAAGAAGAAAAAGCAGTCAAAGGGCTTTTAAAAGAAATGCGCAATGATGATTTATTTAAAATAGAGAAACAGCTAGAACTTATTGAAGCTTTTAAACCTTTTGTATTAAGCTTAAGAGATAAATATAATGATTCAATAAGATTTTCTATTGACTACGATACTATTTTAATTCGCATGAGTGATAAAAATCTGAAAAGTGAGATTACTTCAATAGTTGATGAATTAATTGAATGGGCTAAAACCGAATTGGATGAAGAATATTATTTACCGTTAGATATTAATTCTCCAGGAGAAATGTGGTCTTTGCCGTCAAGAGAAGATTTGTCCTACTCGTGGCTCTTATATAGGAAATTGAAAGAAGTTGAAGAATTATAATAAAATCAAGCCTCGCTTATGCGGGGCTTTTTTCATTATAATTTTTCAATTCTTTGTGAATAAATCTTTTGTAATAATTTCTTCTCAATCGATTTAACCATTTTTTGCATTCTGATTTTGTAGAAAAAGGAATACAACAAGGACAATTTATCCCGCCCGGACCAATTCTGGGATAATCAATATATTTTTCGCTTTGTTTGTTACTCGTCTGCATATTTTTATTATAGCAGTCCTTAATTTTGCCCGATTTTCAACCTGTCATACTGAATTTATGCGTTACTCACGCAGTAAATACAGAGATTATGTTACCTGAACAGTAAAATCAGGGAAAGGAGAAAACATTATGACAGATGAAGCAACACAATCACAAGAGCAGACATTTACGCAGGCTGACATTGACAACTTAAAGGCTCAACATCAAGAGGAGATGAACAATCTCGCAGGAAAGTTGAGAGCCGAATTCAAAGAAAAAGAAAAGCAGTCTAAGGCAGAAGCTGAAAAGATTATAAGACAAGCTAGTATGACAGCCGAAGAAAAAGTTAATGCAGAACTTGAAGAACTCCGCGGTAAATATCAAGAGTCGCAGGACATTATTGCATTAACAAAGCAAAAAGACGAAACGCGCAAGCTTATGTCTGAGCTTGGTGTAGATGACAGATGCCTTGATTATGTTTTCGTTCCTAAAGATATGGAAGCCACCAAAACACGCGCAAAAGCTTTCAAAGAGTACATTGACGAAGTGAAGAAAACCACTTTCGAAAGCAGTGTACAGTCTAAAGCGCCGAGTGCAGGTGGTGTAGGTAATGATTTATTAACAGCCATGCGAAGAACAGCAGGACTGAATTAACAGGAGATTTAAAAATGGTTAACAAAATTGAATTAGCTACTGCTATGACTACAATTGTAGATGAAATCTACAGAACCGAAGCAGTGACAAGAGTTCTAGAAGCACCTTCTGAATTAGTAAGATATTCAGGTGGTAAAAGTTTCCAGATTGCCAATATGTCAATGGACGGTTTGGGTGATTATTCCAGACAAAACGGTTACCCTTTAGGAAGTGTTAATCTTTCTTGGGATACATACCAATTTACAAATGACAGAGGCGTTCGCTTTAGTGTTGACAGAGAGGATAACGAAGAAAGTTTCGGTATTGTCGCAAGTCGTTTAAACAGCGACTTTACACGTGACCACCTTATCCCAGAAGTTGATGCTTACAGATTTGCTAAGATTGCAGCAGGCGCAGGGCAAGTCGAAACAGGAACAATCGCTAAAAATGGCGGTATGGATGCAGTTGATGAAGCTATTGTTACATTGCAAGATAACAAAGTGCCTACAAGCAGATTGTTGTTATTTGTAACACCTCGTGTAAAATTAGCGCTTGAACAAGGCATTACTCGTTCAACATCTAATGGGGAAGGCGCAATTAATCATTTAATTGAGACTTACAACAATGTTCCTATTATTACTGTTCCTCAAGACCGTTTTTATTCAGGGATTACTTTACTTCCTGGAGATGGTGAAAACAACTTTGGTTATGAAAAATCAACAGATGCAACTGATTTAAACTTTATTCTTATGGATAGAGCAGCAAATGTGAACATAACTAAGCTTAATATGCTTAAATTGTTTACACCTGATGAAAACCAAAAGCTTGATGCTTGGCAGTGGGATTATAGATTATACCATGAGTCTTTCGTATTTGATAATAAAAAGGCTGGTATTTATGTTCACAAAAAAGCTTCATAGGGAGGAAAAATGGTTAAAATAACAAAAGATGGGATTACAAAATTTGTTCCAGAAAAAGAACTACAGCATTACACTGACTTGGGTTTTAAAAAAGCAGGTCATAAGCCCGAACCTATGGTAATTGAAGAACCAAAAGGTGACGAAGTAAAAGACGGTAAAGCTAAAGGTAAATAGGAGGAGTGGGGGAGAAATCCCCCTTTCTCTGAATTAAGAGGTTAAAATGATAGAAAACTTTGAGAAAATAAAGCAATATGTTTTAACATTAGGTGGATTTGAGGACTCAATGAAGCTTGACTTACAAATCCAAATGCTTATAAACGAGGCTCTTGCTTACTGCTACCGTGATGATGTACCGCCTATGATGGAGTTACCACTCGCGGGTGTTATTGCTTCACAATTAAGCTCAAGTGAGGTTACAGGCTTTTCTGGTGATGTTGCAAGCTATTCAGAGGGTGATATGTCGGTGTCATTTAATACCTCTGTTACAGACTCGAGCAAAGCTTATTACGGCGGTAAATTAGAGCCGTTTAAGCAGATTGTAGGAGTTATACCAAATTCGAGCTCATCCAGTTCGTAATCCGTTCCAAAGGAGCACTTGGAGCTAAAAATAAAATTAGTGATTATACGGGATGTGCTCCGCCCAAATGGTGAAAAATATGTTTCGAGATGATAGATGTTCCATAGAGCGCCCTGTTGAAATCAAAGAAGAAGGCGAAACAATAAAATGGGATAGCGATATTATCGCGGTTGATATACCGTGTCATTTATCGGTGTTATCAAAAAGCGCAGTTGTGCAAACCCAGAGTGTCGCAACGGTGTTACTGGATTATGTGCTTTATATTGATACAAAACACGGTGTTACAATCCAAACAAACGATAAAATAACGGTTACAACGGCGCAAGGGCAGTCTTATGAGCTAAGAGCAGGTGAGAGCCATAAGTACAGGTTGACAACACAGACACATTGCGAGGTGACGAAAGTTGTTTGATGAATTTAGAAAAGATTTAGAAAAATATAGCAAAAAAACACCAGCAATTTTTGAAAGGGTAGCTAAAAAAGGAGCTGTTCACTTTGTTAATACAGCCAAAGAGATAACAGATAGAGAAAAGTTAGTTGATACCAGTTACTATAGACGAAATTGGTTCGCTGATGCTACAACAAGTGGCAATATAAATTTAATATATTGCGAAAATGCTGTAAATTATGCTTCTCATCTTGAATATGGTCACAAATTGCAAAACGGAAAGAGAGTCAAAGGCAAGTTTGTTGGTCAACAAGCGTTTGACGAAGCACGTTATTATTGTGTCCAACAATTACAAAAAGCATTAGACAGTTTAATGAAATAATGCCCGATTTTACCCCTGTCATACTTAAGCTATGGCAATAATCATAGACTTAAAAAACGCTGTTAGAAAAGCTATATTCACAAAAGATGAGCGGCTTACATTCTTCTTTAACGAGATTTTGAGAGTGGAATATCCTTATGTGTTTTTCTATATCCCGTCTTTTAAGCTTGAAAGAGCTATTGATAGTGAATACTGGCGCAAGCTTACGCTTATGTGCGTCATCGAATATGCAGAGTATGAGGACAATCCCGCTTCTGTATTGTGGGAATACGCCGACACTCTTGCAGAAGTTTACAAGCTCTTTGATTTTGCTGATACAAAGCTTAGAGCTGATGATATAGAGTTCAAGATTGTTAATGACGTCCTGCAGATGACCTTTAATCTTGAGTTCTATGTGAAAAAAGAAGACGAAACAGAACTAATGGAATACTTAGATTTGACTATAAGACAGGAGTAAAACAATGGTATCAACACAACCAAAATTCAATGTGAAATTTCAGGAATTAGCCGTACTGGCTATTCAAAGACAGCAACGCGGGAATGTCGTTATGATTTTAAACGACGACACGACAGACAACGACAAAATTACCTATAGCGGTTTAGGTGATGTTGTTAAAAAAGATTACACTCAAGAAAATTATGACCGATTAACACTTGCGTTCTTGGGAAACCCTTCAAAGGTTATTGTAATCAAAGCAGAAGAAGAGCTTACAGATACACTCAAAAAGCTTGATTACTTCAACAACTATACGCTTTGTTATCCGGAAGGAAGTGCAGCAGACTTTACGGCTATTCAGAACTATATTAAGGGAGTGAGAGCAAAAAATAACTATTCAAGAGCGGTTTTAGGGTCTGCAATGTCACCTGATGCGGAATATATTATTAATTTTGCTACAGATAATATTCAAGCTAATGTAAACGGAGAGGTTAAAACCTTCACATCAGGCGATTATACCGCTCGTGTAGCGGGTGCTTTATCAGGACTTGCTTCAAGTCGTTCATTAACCTATTTTGAACTTCCTGAAATTGTTGAATGCCCTCTATCTGCCGACCCTGATGCAGACGTTAAGGCGGGTAAATTGGTTGTATTACATCAAGACGGTACATTTAAGCTCGGACGCGCTGTGAACTCATTAACAACACTTACAGACGGTGTAACAGAAGCATTCCAAAAGATAAGAGTTGTTGACATTATGGATTCAATCGCAAATGACATTGTTACAACTTTTAGAACTAGTTATGTCGGCAAATTCACAAATAATTTTACGAACAAAAACCGTTTTGTAGGTGCGATTAATGCTTATTTAGATACTAGAGCGAGTGAAGGAGATCTGGAAGCAGAAAATGACAATGCAGTTACAATTTCTTACGATAAAACCCGCTCATACCTTAAAGGTAAAGGCGTTAATGTAGATGACATGTCTTATATGGATATTCTAAAGGCTAACACCCTTTCCTATGTGTTCCTTGATGGTGTATGCTCACCAACCGACACTATGGAAGATTTAGATCTAGGTATGTATTTGTATCAGGCATTAACACAGGAAGCAGCGTAAAAACGGTGCAGCCGGTAAAAGTATGAGTTCCCCAAAATTTAGACCGCTATCGGCTGCCTTTCGGTAAGAAGAAATAAAGGAGATTATAAAATGGCAGGAACACAAGCAAAGCAAGTGCTAGTTGGCACTAACGCAAGAGTTTTTCTTGCGGGAGAGGAATTAGGATTTTGGACTGACTTCACGGTTACAATCACACCAAACTATGAAGAGGTATATGTAGGTTCTGATGTAGACCGTACCGAGGTTTCTTGGACTGGAGAAGGTTCTATTAGCCATCAGGTTACTAACTCTATTGGGGCTAAACTATATAACAAGCTCAAAAATATTAGAGGATTACGCTTTGAGATTGAAGCAGAAATTACAAGCGATGACACTGGCGAAGTACAAAATATGACAATACCAGGAGTAACTTTTGATTCAATCCCACTCGCTAACTGGAGTAAGGGCGCAGTAGTTACAGGTGAACTCGGTTTTAGATTCCCTGCTTCTAAAGTACAATTTCCACAGTTGATTAATTAGGAGGTAACATGGCTAATTTAGATAAATTACTTAAGCGAATAGAAAAAAATAAAGAAACAGAAAACGAGACTACACTGCATGAATTGACAATCGCAGGTGAAACCTTTGATGTCATCACATTAACTCGTACCGAAAGACAATCATTAAAATACACACAAACAGTAAAAACAAATGATTTGACTGTTGGGGATGTTGTTAAAAAGATGAAACCCGTTATATATAAATCATTACAATTAGCACCTTTAGCCGCCAAAGCAAAAGAAGCTGGGTATATTAATACTTATTATGATGTAGTTGATGTTTTATTCGAACCTGATGAAATTATTGAAATTATTACTTTTATAATGGATATAAATGAAATTAAAACTAATGATAATTCTATAGTCGAGGAGATTGAGGATTTAAAAAAGCAATAGAGGAGGATTTAGACCTCCTCCTTTGCTCGTATTATCTTCAAAAAGGTATAACACCTGAACATATTTTGAGCTTAACACCACGTGAAAAACAATTTTATCTCGCTTCTATGGTTTGGTATGGTGAAAAACAACAGAAAGGTACATAATGGCAACTTATAGTTCTACATTTGCATTAAATGATAAAGTTTCAGAAGTTTTTTTAAAAATTTATAAAAACGGTCGCAAACTTGATAGAGGATTGGAACGCACACAAATGCAAATAGCAAAATTGCAAAAAAAATTTGATAATATAAATAAGTTAGGTCGCGGTTTACAACAAACTGGTGGGAAAATAACGGCTTCTGTCGCAAAACTCACAGCAGGGGTAACGGCTTTAACTGCTGGGCTTATGTTTGGACTTAATAAAGCTGCCGATTATGCCGATAACATTGATAAAATGAGTCAAAAAATTGGTATGTCAGCGGAGAAATATCAAGAACTTAATTTTGTTTTATCCCAAAATGGTATGAATATAGATAGTTTGCAAATGGGATATAAAACCTTAACAAATCAAATGGCATCCGCTCAAAAAGGCTCAAAAGAAGCCATTACACTATTTAAAAGACTTGGAGTCAATGTTAAAGATGTAAATGGCGAATTAAGAAGTACAGATGATGTTTTTGACGATTCAATTAAAAGTCTTATGCGCATGAAAAATCCAACCGAAAGAACAGCTGCCGCTATTAAACTTTTTGGAAGAAATGCACAAGAATTAGCGCCATTATTAAATAGTGGAATAGAAAGTTATGAAGAACTTAAGCGAGTAGCAAGAGAAAAGGGCATGATTTTATCCAAAGAAGAAATCGCGAATGCTGTGAAATATAAGGACACTATGGACAAATTCTCGAGGATGTTTGAAACAAGGATTTCAGCTCTTGCAATTAAATATATGCCAAAAGTAACATCATATCTAGATAAAATTATGTCACGAACCGATTTATGGGATAAAGCTATTGTTTTTTTAGCCAAAATTATAAGTTCAGTCGTTAAGATAGTTGATTGGTTTATAAATCTTTCTAGCTGGCAAAAAAAGTTAATTATTGGAATAGGCTTGTTAATAACTGCAATTGGTCCTCTGTTGAGTGGATTGGGTTCTCTTCTTGTTGTTTTAAGTTCCTTTGGTGTTACATTGCCAGCAGTTACAACTGCACTAGGGGGTTTTATTGCCACAGCGGCAGCAGGGGCAGCTCCAATTTTAGCTATAGCTGCCGCAACATGGTTAGCTATAAAAGCAATTGAAAAACTAATAATTAAAATTACTGAACTGAAAGGCAAAAAACTATCTGGTTCAAGTTTTAATTTAGAAGATGAAAAAGTTCTTGCCTATTGGAGTGAGCAAAAAAAACAAATGGGAGCTAAAGCTTTTAATGAAAAATACGATAGAAGTATACAAAAGGCTATAAGTAAATATGAAAAAAACGACAATCGTACTTATCAAACAAATAGCGGAAATACTAATAATGATAATCGAAAAACTATAATAAATAATTATGGTTATGGAAATTCGCTGAATCAAGCCCAATATGCAAATGGAAATTAATCTGTAAAGTAGATTTGACAACCAATCAAAACCATGCTTTACTAGCCATGAGAAAGGTTGATGAAGCATGAAAAAATGGTACGATGATGTCATTGGTAATGATGTCAGAACAAAACCAGGCTATAATCATTATTTCAGTTATCCGCACTTAATTAAAAATATAGAGGGTGACTTTAACTATTGTATCTATGATAAGGATAAGTATATCCAAGAAGAACTTGCACTTTTTTATAAACATTTAAAAAAATTAGATTATATAAACTGGATTCTATTCGCTATCGGTTTCTTTTGTTTCTTTACTTGGATTGTTAATATAATTTATTTAATTGCTAGAAACAAAAAGAAAAAAGAACTTGAAATAGTTATCAGTAAAGATTCCTATATTCACGAAGCAGCTAAAGTTTTTGAAGAAGTATCGCAAAAAAATATTATGCATGTTGCACTTGCACAATATGAATTACGCTATGGTTGCAGAACATTAAAAGATGTCATTAAAACATCTGTTCCCTATATAGAGCTTGATTGTTGGGAGCTTTATTTCATTGATAAAGGTATTCTATTTTATAATTATGAAACTTTTTTTATTTTACCTTATCAAGATATTGATTTAATGTTTCAAGAAAATAAAACTAATATGATTAAACCCCCTACGAATGCTGAAATTATAGGTATTACCTGGGAACATTTAAATAAAAATGGAACTCCAAACAAAAGATACAAGGATAATAATGAAATACATGTTATAAAATCATGGGTAACATCAATAAAAACTAAAGATAACAGTATTTGCTTTGAGTTTGTACTCTTTAATAATGAAGCTGCTAGCAAATTTTATAATACTATTAATACTTTAATTGAAAGGAGTAAACAATGAAAAAATTAATTGCAATTTTAATTTTAACAATATTCTGTGTTGCAAGCATTCCGGAACCAGCATTTGCCTATACTAAAGGGAAAACACATGTTAAATCATATAAAAAGAAAAATGGTACACATGTTAAAGCTCATAGCAAAAGTGTTAAGCGAAAACATTGATAAGTTTTGAATTAGGAGAGAAAAAATGACTACAGAAACAGCAAAAACATTTACAGGAGTAAACGGACAAATAACGATGTCTTTTAGCAAAGTTGACATTACACGCAAAGGCTTAAAAGCTTTTATGTGTCACGGTTTTGACGGAACAAAAACAATTTTTTTAAGAAAATTGACAGCATTACAATTTAAAGAAGCTGGTAATGCTACAAACGGCTATATTCAATTTATCTTTCCAGGAAGCATGGAAGATAAAAGTGGGCTTTGGGGTGCTTCAAAAGATGAAAATACTGTTTTGTTTAACAAAGAACAACAGCCACAATTTGAAGAACTTAGAGATATTATTATTACCAAAATTGATTTTTAAAAGTGT
>JAMPCZ010000027.1:0-11573 GCA_023665935.1 Muribaculaceae bacterium
ATTTAAAAATGTGGCAAAAAATTCTGTCATTCTGAAATCTATTCAGAATCTTAGAATTTTTTGCCACACGCATATGAAATCACCCCACTCTAACTCTCCCCATCCAGGGAGAGCACATAATTGACATAATTGATAAAAATTTGTTATAAAATTAAAAAATGGGTAGTGCCCTACCATACCCGCCCACACACGTATTTTACTAAGAAATCGATGGAAAGGGGGTGGTAAAAGTGATTTTAGAGTTCGTTTTATATGTTTTCGCAAAAACATATAAAAAAAGAATTCCAGTCCTAGAACTACTGGAACTCTTTTTAAAGACCTAAATCACAGGGTACTAAGTGAAGTTCCTCGATGAGATTAACCGCCTTATCGGGGACTTCCCCCTGTATCCATATTATTTACTACTTTTCTGAATTTGTCAACCCCAGCTCTGCTCTTCTCCTACGCCCTCGCATTAAACGGCAACGCTCTCACTTGCGTCAAGACTCATCGTCTTGCCGATGCGTGTTCGACTCTCGCTTCGCTCGCGCCTCTGTTTTATATACTTATTTGTCATACAAGTTACATGCATAATACCCTGTGCGGCATAGATGTTTTGCATATTTCACCAGCTCCACGGCGGAGCCGTCCCAGCGGAGCTCGTCAACATTTCAAATTACAAAATTGCTAGTAGCATTATACCCAGTGCGGCGAGCACAAAAAAAAAGTTGCCAAAGATTATTCGGCAACATTAAATAAACACGAGGATATTAAGAGAGAGAGAGTATAAAACTTTTTTCAATATCCTTTTGAAAATTTTAATATATTATTTTCTAAATTACTGTTAACAAATCTAAATCTACTTTCTATTCCTGAGTTTAATCTTTGTATTTCCCTTACATTTATATAAACGTATTTATTTTAGAAAAATTGCCTTTTTGGATGTAATGTTATTAACATTCTGTAACACAGGCTACATAAGGAATACAGGGTATATATATCATATATAAAATACATGCAAAATTGAAATTTTAGCTTTACAATAAGAAGAGGCGGAGCCGAAGGCTCCGCCTCTTAAAACTTCGATATCCGGTAAAAATTACTTACCGCCAAAGAATCGCTTAGTATTTTCTTCACCAAAAACTCTTACTTGAACATCTTTGATTAATTTGTCATATTTTTCCACAGGAAGCCCGATTTTTTGAGCAAGCTGTTTCATTGCGGAATATTGGCGGACTTCAATTTCGCCAACTTTCGGATGATTCATATCATAGCCTTTCTCTTTAGCTTGAGATCTAAACTCATCCAAAGAGCCCTCCAAAAGTTCAATTTGGCGTTTTACGAATTTATCTATCGGCTTACTTTCTTTTTGCGCAGCCTCAATTTGAGCTTGAAGCTGGCTGAATGTCATTTTTGCGAATTTGTTTCCGTCCATTTTTATACTCATATTTGTACCTTTCTGTATGTTATCATATTTTTTGTTAAATGTAAAATGTTATCTATAAATTCTAGTACAATGCCACATTATCAACTGTGTAGTAGAACTTTGCATAATTATCAACGCGTCCCGGAGTAATTTCAGATGTTTTGTTGTGCATAGCATCAAAAATTGCACTTGTACCATCATCAAATCTTACAACATTCCAAGCATGACCACCGCCGCCACCAGCCCAGAAGTTTCCTCTTTGCAGTTCAACATTCAAGCCGAGTTCATCGCCCAAAATCTTATACAGTAAGCTTCTGTGGCGACAAACCGCAATTGGAGGTTTGTGAGTAACAATATCGCCAAGCATCACCTCACATCCGCTATTACGTGCAACCCAGCCTTGGAGGTTTCTTTCGGCAGTACTGCCATCACCAATCAAGTCATTGATATATTGTTGTAAATAAGCCGCTTTTTGTTTAGCATTCATACCGGCAGTATTACGCTGAACATCACTGATAATTGATTGTAATGCTGTATCTTTTGCTCTGTCTACATATACAATTTCTCGACCAACTCTTGAAATATTGCCGTTTTCATCAAAAGTTCGTCTTCTGCCGCCATCACGGAACCCATCAGCAATATATTCACTGCCGCCAATATGGCTTGTATTTGCAAAATTATTTGATTGAGTTATTGGTTCCACATCAACTTTTGCAATAATAACTTCTTCTTCAGGAACGACATTATTTCGACGTTTAAATCTGTCAAAGAAACTTCTCTTAGCTTTTTCAACATTTGTTCCGTAAGTAGATACATCTTTAATTTTTATCTGACCGTTATCATTGTAAATAATAAGATGTTGTCTTGATACCGCGCGATTATTAGAAACCGTGATATCACCTTCACGACCGATTGTTAACATTTGACCGTTTTGCAATGACTCAATTTGAGATTTGTAATTTGCCAAATTAACAGTTTCAACACCTGCAAGATTTAATGTCGGTAAATCATTAACATCAAGAATATATGGCTGGCTGGAATCCATCGTTCCTGATTTCAGTTTCTTAGGCTCTGATTTCGGTACATGGTAAGTTGTTCCATATGTTGAATTATCTAAAAATTTCAATTTACCATCCTGCTTATAAATAACGGTATGTTGTCTTGATACCGCGCGATTATCAGGGTTTGTCGGATAATCACCTTGTCGTCCGATAACAAAGCTTTCGCCTTCTCTCAAAGAGTACAATTTTTTTGCAATCTCAGGAGAGTTCAAATCAACTATTTCACCGCCCGGAAGCTCAAGGATAGGGAAATTATCACCGGGGAAGACATATTTTTGTCCTTTAGTTGTTGGTATAGATTGTCCGATAGAATTGTAATTTATTCTTGTATTGCCGTAAGTTGCAGAAGCTCCATTGACAGGACGCGGAGTCACTACACCGTTATCGGCACCCGGCTTTGCAGAAGTCGGCACAGGCGGAGGTGTTGTTCCACCGGCAACAGCCGGTGCATCAGGAACAATTTTTGTATAACCCATCTGCTGTACATAATTCATAAAGTCATATACCGGAACTTCTGTAACCACACTTGTATGCCAAGGGTTTGTAATATAAACAACACCTTTTTCTGCATCATAACCTTTCAAGACATAGGCGTGATTAGAATATAAATCATATTCAGCACTCAATGTTGATTCCGCAGCCTCATGTGGTTTTGATTTTGTTGCAAAATGAAGTAAAACGTTTTCATCGTTACCATACTGCTCAAGCATTTGCATAAATTCTTTTTGAGAACTTACATCCATACCATATTTATAGGCGTCATTTCTGCCTAAGATAGCGTTATTAACTTCTTTTTGCCATCCGCCTTTTAAATCTAACATCAAATTTGCAGGGTTAGACATAAAGTCCATGATATCAGTCGGCACATCCGCACTTGTATATTTATTATACCTATGAACAGCAAACGCTTGTTCTATCATCTGAATGCCAGGACATGAAGCATCGCCACGTCTACCATTAATTTGTTTTCCTCCAGCATCAAGAACTTTGCCTCCGGAGAATTTAACAGAGCCTGACGCACCCGGGAATTGTACAATAATATCATCACCCTCTTGACGAAGTAATTTATATAGAGCTACTCTGCCACCAGGTAAATCCATATAACTATCTAAAGATGATACAAGCCAACAATCTCCCAGAGAGCCTTGTTTAAAGGTTACACTTTCCAACGGTGGGAATAACTCTTCAAATTTTTCTCGTGAAACATTAAGCTCAACAGGATTACCATTATCATTCACGTACAACTTGCCGTTAAT
Organism: Muribaculaceae bacterium; assembly: GCA_023665935.1. Lineage (GTDB taxonomy): Bacteria > Cyanobacteriota > Vampirovibrionia > Gastranaerophilales > Gastranaerophilaceae > Zag111. The sequence continues at coordinate 3,723 of JAMPCZ010000027.1, forward strand.
TTCTGCAACGTTTCCATTTTTAACATTGGAAATCTCAGCAATACTTGTAAGCGTTTTAACATATGGTTCATTATTTTTAATTCGACGAATTTCATCTAATGTTCTGTTTGACAAGAAAGTATTATTATCAACATTTTCTAAAATTGACGGGCTAACCTTGCCTTCATCAATAAGGTCAAATAATCCGGCGTCAACCATCTTCATGAAACGTTTTGGCTGTTGATTTGCAAAATTAGTTATTTGGGCTTCCAAATTTTTGCCAAGCTTTTTCGGCAATTTTCTTAAAGCTTCATCAACCCTTTCCGCACCTTGCATTTTAGCCTCAGAACGTTTCACCAAATGAGAATTATCAAATTCACCTTTTTTCATTGTAGCCGCAACAACACTAGGCTCCCAATCTTTGTATTCATTAAACAATTTAAAGGATTTTTCATCTGTAATGTTTTCTAAAATATCATGAAGTATTAACCCGTCATAATCATTAGCTAACATATGTTTGAAAGCTTGAGCTCTATTAGCATCATCACCGACCAACGCAACAATATCATCAAAGTTGGAAGGGATTTTACCCTCTTCTACACAGATATCAATAACTTTCTTAGTAGAATTAGACATATTTTTATCTATATTATTAATTAATTTGTTAATTTTGTTTAAATCTTCTCCGCAAAATCTGTCCATAACTTGACGACGATATACACCCAATTCAGGCGTATCAGCACATTCTTTAAAGAAGGTTGAATTCAATACCGCAGTGTTAACATTACCATCGTAATCTTTTACTAAATATTTTTCAACATATTTTTTAAAGATTTGGGTATCCTCAGGAGTAGACAAACCTCTGAGTTTAACATCAAAAGCTGTAACATCTGATATATTATTTTTCTTCAAATATTGCACTAAAGAATGTAAAGCTTCTTGCTGAGCCTGGTTACTAATCTCGCCAAATAAAACGGTAAGTCCAAAACTATCTAAGCCTTTAAATATTTTTTCAGGCTGCATTGCAAAGAAATCTTCAACAAACTTGGCTCCATCACCAAGCTTTGATACAGAAATATGATCCATTATATTTTGAATGGTAAATGCATCTAAGTTATATTTTTTACCATTTGCAACAAAGGCTCCATTTTCCAGTTTAACCTTGTCAGCTTCCGCTAATGCACCCAAAATTCTTGCCTTTTCAGGTGTATCAATTGATTCTAATAAATGCTTGAATGAATTGGGGTAGGCTTTTGAACCATCAGCTAATGAGAATATAACATTAGCAGGAATATCTGTTTTTAGATTATCAACAATCGCGTTAATATCATCCGCGCTAAAGAGTTGACTGCCATCAGGACGTTTTATATTTGATAAAACTTCGACATGAGCTTCTTTTGTAGTAGCCTTTAATCTCGAATTAGCACGAGCATCTCCAACTGCACCAAAAACATGACCTGCAGAGTTACCTGCAATAGACATAACCATACCCATTATAAAGGATTCGGCATTGAATTCGCCTTCCATACAGTACATTTGAAGAAGTGATTGAAGTGAATCACTGGTAATCTCAAAACCTGCAGCCTCAGCTCTTGCTAAAAAGATAGCAGCCTTATTTACTGTATCAGGGTTCATCTTAGGGAACAAACTTTGAATCTTAGCTTTTTGTGCATTTATTGCTTTTTGTCCGATTTTAGCAGTAGTTGATTCTAATTTTTGGAATATTTGTTCAGCTTTAGCAATAACTTTAGTTTGAGCGGCTTTCGGAAGTTTTGTAAGCCATTTGTTAATTGACGCAAATTGAGATCCGCCTTTAGCAAAAGATTCCGCTAAAGTTCCGATTTTCATACCGGCAACTGCTAAAGCACCATCCCACGCAGCTTGACCAAAATCTTTTGTCCATTCTTCGTTGGTCAAGCCGTTAGCATCTGTTGAGTGTTCCAAACCGTTTAGAAGAAGTGATGAACCTGCAGCAGCGCAGAATACAGCCAAACTACCGCCGCCGGTGAATGGAGCCGCAATAATTGCACCGATTGCAACACCAATATTCAGAACCATCATTCCGTTATTGATTGTTGACAAATATGAATCAATCATTTCATCAGGACAATCCTGACCAAACGCATCCCTGTATTCTTGTTTGAAACCTTCAAGTTTTTTATCATAACCTGAATTTAGCAAATCGTTAACTTTATCGGTGCTAGCATTCTTTGGAAGACTTACGCCTAATAAACTCTTTGAAATATCTGACAACCCGTCTTTCAATTGAGTCGCAATCGGCTTTAACGCAGCGGCTGAAACCCTGTCGCCGTTTTTATCAACAATAACACCGTTTTTAAAACTATAACCAAAGTTATCCAAAGAAAGCTGTTGACCTAACATAGTAGAATATTTTTCTAAAGCACTGTAGATTGCAACCGAAAGCTGACTGCTGCTATTTGAAGAAATCGCTGAACCCAGTTCATCCCAAACCTGACCGATATAATCTTTTGCATAATCCATCGCAGCCAAGCGTTGACCTTGCTGTTCAACTTTAGCAACCTTTTTAGGGTCAAAATTAACCTGAGGTTTTTCGCTAACAGCATTCTTTATTGCAGAAACAGAAGCCCCGTTCGCTGTAATAAACGCAGATTGGCGTTCTTTAAATACGGTTTCAAAAGATACATTGACAAGTTTGCCGTTGACCATCTTTTGCAGTTTGCCTTCTGCGGCAAGTTTCAATAGTCTTACGGTTTCCTTATCATGTTCAATCCTCGCCTCAACCTCATCTCGGGTTGTACCAATGTTGTAAATCGAACAAAATTCATTTATTGCTCCGGAAACAACACCTTGACCTGAACGAGCATTTTTGTAATCTTCTTCAACTTTGTTTAGTTTTTCTTCTAAAACCGTAACAGTAGTACAATAAGTTGCTTGTTTTGCAGGGTCAAGCTTTATCGGAGTTTTTGCTTCTAAGTATAAATTATCTGAAACATCAGTATTTTCTCTGTATTGGTCTGAAATATGTTCACCAATAATTCCTGAACCCGGAATCGGACACCATGCTGCAATTCCGTCCCAAATGGCTGCTTTTTTCTTGTATTCTTCTTTCTCTTTGTTAAATTTTTCCATAACCGCAGCTAAAGATGAACCTTTTTGTTTTAAAGCTTTATCAACAGCTTCTGCTTGAGCAGAGGTTCTAATTGCGGCAATACCTTTTGCTCTTGTATCAAAATCAGACTTTTGAATTAAGCGGAAAGCAACATTTGCAGCTTCTGTATCGCTTAGCAATTTATTCGCAGCTAATTCAGCCTTTAATAAATCTCTTTGAGTTTGGTTTTTGAACTTACTATTCAAGAATGCATTTAGGCTGCCTTGCTTTTTCGCTTTGAAAATATTATCCATATAAGCCAAAACTTTTGGGTCTTTGATTTGTAGTAAGGCATCTTTAGCCCCGTCAAATCCGCCGTCAAGAATTTGTAATGCAGCTTGCTCAGCACGAATCTTCACAATTTGGTCTTTAGAATAAGCACCTTGTTTTATCAACATTTCGTTAAACTTACGGATTTCTTTATGGTCAGTTGAAATACCCATAAATGTATCGCATTCATCATACAAAATCGCTTGCAGCGGACTTTGTCCCGCATATTGATATTTGACATTGTGATCTTTGCAATACTGTCTTAATTTTGGTTCAATTGCCTTCATATCAGCAGGAGAATCAATCGCCTTGATAGCTTGTTCCAAGTATTCAATATCAGTACCGCCGCCTGAAACAGCTTCATCAACCAAATCTGCAACAGCTTGAGCTTTTTCGGCACCCTGGATAGCATTACTTTCAGCTAAAATACCGCGAAGATATTTAACTTCACCATCCCATAACTCACCGTCAAGATAATCACTCAAATCCTTTGATGCTGAACCCAAACCGTAGAATGTAGCATGTCTTTTAACAATCCAGTTAACTTTTTCATAAACTTTTTTCGCCGCAGCTTTATCATTGCCGGTCGGAGCTTTAATCATATAGATACCTTTTTTGGTTTTTGTACAATCTGTACCAAAACCGTCTCCGGCATCAAAAATAACTCTTGCAGCCATTCTTGCTTGAGCGTTAATTGCATCATCACCTTTTAAAGTTCCGTTAGCAATCCATTTTTGTACAGTTTTCTCCATATAATCAGTTGAATTATACATATGAACTGAACTATGGTTATTTTCTTCATAAATAAATTTTTCTATCGGAGAATAAATATCGTCAGCTTTATAACCCTTTGCGGATAATAATCTGTTAACTTCTGCCAATTCAACAGGATTATCAATTTTTGCAATCTCACTTTGTATCTTCTTTAAGTCATTAGACCAATCAGTTGCAGCAATTAAGTTGTTAACAATTTGTGCTGCTGATTTCTTTTGAACGATAGCTTCTTGTCTTGCAGCTTCCTCAGCCTTACGTTTTGCTTCTTCTTCTTTACGTTTTCTCTCTGCTTCGGCAATTTTATCATAGTAATTTTGGTCAACACCGGCTATGATTTTTTTGCCTTTCAATTCGCCATCTTTAAGGGTCGGATTATCTTTTTTCAAATCCTTAATACGTTTATCCAAATCCATTCTTGAAGGATTATTATTGCCTTCTTTTCTGAATAATTCCTTAGCAATTTCCAAGAAAGTATTATATTTTTGTTCAGTCCACGTAATATTCTTTCTGTTTGCAACTTTTTGATTTGCAGCAGCTTCATTGGCTGCACCTCCGGATGTTACATAATCTCGGGATGCACCTTTGCTGTCTTTTCTTCTGAGAAGCCCTTTATGATTCGCATTAAATTCACCGGGAACTTTAATTTTTGCACCTACCCCAAAATCTTTGTCGCCCAAAGAATTGGTCGTATGTTTGTTATTACGAAGTAAAACATTTACGTTAACTCCGAACTTTTTGGCTATCATAGCCGGTAACTCATTATTTTGAACAATGACATAGGTGTTCCCTTTGCCATCATATTCTGCTTCATAAACCTGACCATTAGCTACAATAGTCTGAGAAAGCCTTTTACCTCTTGCGTTAAACTCCGTTGTAGTTTCACCTTTTGAATCAACAACAACCTCAGTTCTTGCTCCGCCTTTTTTGAAAGTTGTGGTAACTGTCTTACCTTCGGTTTCAACAACTTCTTTTGTTTTTGCTCCGGCATTATTGAAAGAGGTAGTAACAGTCTTGCCTTCAGTTTTCACAACTTCTTCAAGAAGATGACCTTCTTTATCAGACGTCTTAATAGTTTCGGTACCATCTTCAGCAATGGTTGTAACAATATTACGGTCTTCTGTTTCTACGGTTTCATTGAACATCTTGCCGTCTTTTAGATTGCGAGTAGTCTTTTTACCTACTTCCGTAGTTACGGTAGTTGTTGTTTCATCATCATTATAAGTAAATTGAGTTCTTCTTTCTTTTGCTTCAATACCTACGTTTTCAACACGTGAATTTAAGACCTCATTACCATCTGCATTATATGTGTAGTTTTCAACAACGCCGCCTTTTTTATAAGTTCTTGTGCTAGGTTTACCTTCTTGGTAATCCACAACTTCAACGCTACCGTCAGAATTTGTTGTTGTAACGCGTTCCGGCGTTTTATCGTCAACATACATTGTTTCGGTAATTTTACCATCTTTTGTTTGTACAATAGTTTTCACAAGCTGTTTATCAGCATTAAAGAATTGAGTTGTTACATTACCTTCCGCATCTTTTGCACATAGTTCAAAAGATTTGTCCTGTAATGTTTTTACACTTGCAAAAGTTCCGTCTTTATAATTGATAGTAACAAGCTTATCACCATTCGGGCTGTCTTCAACAGTAGAATTCTCAATAGAATCGGCAGCAGCGGTCAAATCTTGCAAAAATTTATATAAATCTTCTTTTTTCAACTCTTTATTAAGCTTGGCAGTTGACAAGTATTTTTTAGCTTCTCCGCCACTAATAGTGGTTTCATCCTTGTCGGTGTTCAAAGCATCCAACAACATGGCAAGCTCAGTATTATCAAGGACTCCATCACTGTTTTTGTCAGCAAAGTCAAATACCGGCTGAAGCTTGGAATCTTTAATCTGTTCTTTTTTAACACCGCCCTTTAAAGAGTCATTGTTAATAATACCGTTTTTACCATTTTTGTTTAATTTGATTTCGCCCATAATTCTACCTCTTGAATTTTTACATAATTCTTTCTACGGCAAATTTGGAGAAAACTTTAATTTTATAAAAATTTAGGTTTACATATTGTAACAATAAACGCGAACCTGTATTTTGTCATTCTGAAATTAATTCAGAATCTTAAAAACACAGGTTCGCGTTTAAATATTATAATCTAAATAACTATTTAGACATTGCTTGAGAAACAGCAACAGCACATGCAACAGTTGCACCTACCATTGGGTTGTTACCCATACCGATAACGCCCATCATTTCAACGTGAGCAGGAACTGAAGATGAACCTGCGAATTGAGCATCACCGTGCATTCTACCCATAGTATCAGTCATACCGTATGAAGCTGGACCAGCCGCTACGTTATCAGGGTGAAGAGTTCTTCCTGTACCGCCGCCTGATGCTACAGAGAAGTATTTTCTACCGTTTTCCCAGCACCATTTTTTGTAAGTACCTGCAACAGGGTGTTGGAAACGAGTCGGGTTAGTTGAGTTACCTGTGATAGATACGTCAACACCTTCTTTAATCATAATTGCAACACCTTCGTTAACATCATCTGCACCGTAGCAGCGAACTTTTGCTCTTTCGCCGTCAGAGAACGGAGTTTCTTTTGTAATTTTTAATTCGCCAGTTTTAAAGTCGTATGCAGTTTCAACAGCAGTAAATCCGTTGATTCTTGCAATAACATAAGCTGCATCTTTACCTAAACCGTTCAAGATAACTCTTAAAGGCTCTTTTCTAACTTTGTTTGCGTTTCTTGCAATACCGATAGCACCTTCAGCAGCAGCAAAAGATTCGTGTCCGGCTAAGAAACAGAAACATTTTGTTTCTTCTCTTAAAAGCATTGCGCCTAAGTTACCGTGACCGATACCAACCTGACGTCTGTCACCAACTGAACCCGGTACTGCAAATGCTTGTAAACCTAAACCAATAGCTTCAGCTACATCAGCAGCTTCGGTTAAACCTTTTTTGATTGCGATGGCGCAACCTAAAGTGTATGCCCAAGATGCGTTATCAAATGCGATTGGCTGAATACCTTTTACAATCGCATCAACATCAATTCCTTTTGATAAACATAATTCGCGAGCTTCTTCCAAGTTTTTGAAACCATATTCAGGTAAAACTTTTTTCAAAGTAGCTTCACGTCTATCTTGTCCTTCAAATTTTACTGTCATAATTATTTTCCTTTTTTGTTAAGTGAATAAGTAAATAAGTGAATAAGTTAATAAGATTTTAATAAATTCACATTTACTTATACGAATTCTACCAATATAGGCTAAAAGTTAAGTTCTTATTAACTTAATAACCTATTAACTTATTAACTTTGATTATTCTTCACGAGGGTCGATATATTTTACAGCGTCAGCAAATCTGCCGTAAGTACCGATATTCTTTTCGTAAGCTTCTTTAGGGTCAACGCCTTTTTTGATAGCATCCATAACTTTACCAAGGTTAACGAACTTGTAACCGATAACTTCATTATGTTTGTCCAAACCTAATTGAAGAATATAACCTTCTGTCAATGAAAGATATCTTACACCCTTTTGTTTTGTAGAGTGGATAGTACCACACATAGAGCAAAGTCCTTTACCTAAATCTTCAAGACCTGCACCTACCGGCAAACCGTTTTCAGAGAAAGCTGATTGAGTTCTGCCGTAAACGATTTGTAAGAACAATTCTCTCATTGCAACGTTGATAGCATCACAAACAA
>JAMPCZ010000027.1:11673-18703 GCA_023665935.1 Muribaculaceae bacterium
TTTGAGGCACTTTTGCCACCAAAAGTGCCCCTGTCCGGAGGACCCATCGGAGATGGAAGTATAATTTGGGATAATATTTATTCCATATTTTACATAAATTACTATTTGATTAAAACTTTTTTTTAGATTAAAATTAACGTATGCTTGAAAAATGTTTAGATAGTGAGAAAGAGAATGTAAAAGATAGCGGAAAGTTAAACGCGGTGGTATCTTTTTTCAAGAATCTCTACATAAATTTGAAAATAAAATATGACAATATGACTCTGCTAGATAAATATATTTTGGGTCAGGTTATTGTAATGTTTTTGATGGGTGTGTTTGTTTTTTCAACAATCATCTTCGCGTCAGATGTGTTTATGACATTGATTAAGCAGATTGCAAAATACGGGATTCCGTTCAAAATCGCATTCATTATGATTTTGCTAAATATACCGTCTGTTGTTGTTATGACGATTCCTATGGGTGTTTTGTTGGCAACGGTTATGACGTTAAATAAGTTGAGTTTGTCTTCTGAAGTTACAGTAATGCGTGCTTGCGGAATTGGATTAAACCGTATTGCAAAACCTATTTTTGTTTTTGCGATAATAATGTCATTATCAAGTTTTTTTATAAACGAAAGTGTTGTTCCTGTGATGTCTAAACAGTCAAAAGATTTGGCATTGTGGGCTTTGGGACAAAAGAATATTCCAGATGGTAAGCAAAACTTTGTGTTTAAGGAATTGAATGATACGAACGGATTGAAACGTTTATTCTATGTTGGATTTTGTAAGAAAAAGACACTTTATAATGTTACTGTTTTGGATAATTCAAAACCTGAAACAATCCAAATATTGCAAGCCCGTGAAGGCAGAACTTCGCCTGACGGGTGGCATTTTAACAAAGGTGCGGTTTATACGATTGGTAATGATTTGAACACTTCGTTGTTTGAAACAATGTATGTGAAGTTCGGTTTGGATTTGTCTAAGGAATTAAATAAAAATGCTGCAAAAGAGATGAATTTCATGAATCTTGCAAAATTCCTTGTTAAATCCGGCGATAAGCTGCAGGATAAACAGGTTTACCAAATTGAGCTGTACGATAAAATCGCGCTTCCTTTGACAACAATCGTATTTGTACTTTTGGGAGTGCCGTTGGCAATAACTCCGCCGAGGGTTCGTTATAACCGTGGATTTTTGTTCAGTATTTTGATAATTTTTGCATATTATGTTGTACGCGCACTTTCGATTTCGTTTGGGGAAGCCGGCTCAGTACATCCGTTTATCGCGGCTTGGCTGCCTAATATGATTTTGCTTGTTTGGGGCGTGTTATTGTATTACAAAAAAGTTTACACGATTAGTTAGATGCCGACATTGCGAGGGTTTTAGCCCGTGGCAATTCACCTGAAAGTAAATAAGTTAATAAGAAGTTATTGGTCATTCTGAGCGCACGTGATGAATCTCTTTTTAAGCATCTTATTTTCTAAAAAATCATACTTTTAATGGGCAAAAAATTTTTTTAGATGTTTTAAAATATGAGTATGGACGAAGGTAGACAAAACAGAGAAGTAAGCGGAAATATTTTTTCACAGCAGTACAAACCTACTGCGGCAAATCCGTTTGGGAATGGTTTTAGTATTTCAAAGCCTTCCGAATCTGTCAATAATTCTCCTGTTACTAATCCGCATTCAAAAAGACTCAACGGGTATGATTGCGCGATACTGAATCAGACTAATTTTGATTCAAATGTTCAAGAAACGGAAGAAGTTAGTATCGAGTACCGTATAAAAGATAAAGAATCTCAGCTTAAAGATTTGGATGCAAGGATAAAAGTTGCGGATAATTATGGAACTCAAAATGAAGCGTTGGGTTTAAAAGCAAAACGTCAAAGATTACTTCAAGAGTTAGACACTCTGAGGAAACAGCAAATGTTTGGCGGGCGTGTGCTTGGTGAAAAAAGTAAGCAGGCATATCATGAAACTTTCAAAAAAAGAATGCCGATTATTTATAAAATCCAGGCATTTATCTCAAGACAAATATTAGCAAGATTATCAAAGAAAATTAATTCGGTTGTGACTCTGAGTGATTCGCTGGAACAATTATCACAGATAAGTAAAAGTGTTGATGAACTTGTAGACATGAATGTTCCGTACGGCGAAAAGGTTGAAAATTACGAAAAGTTGACCGAATATTTGAATCAGGCAAACATGATTCATTCCAAGATTTCAAAATCTTTAGGTCGGAACCATTAATTTTTTTTGTTTAAATGTTCTCTGACTTTATCGCCGGTTTTGTTTGCCAAATGCACTATTAGTCCGAGAATAATCACTGAACCCCAATAGCTTGCGGCAGAACGTATGTGGGTTTTTGTTAATGTTTTTAAATCTATTTTATCCGCATAGCGTTTTACAAATTTTTGTGCGTTTAGATTAGCAGAAGTTTCTGATGCAACTAATGGTATAAAACCGAGTGTTGCAATCGCACCGCAATACTTTTTGAAAAAGGCTATAACTTTTTCATCAGGAATTGTGGTATCCTTCTTTACCGGTGGCATTAGTAATGCGGTTCCAAGAGTTAATAAAGGAAAACGTTTTGTCAAATTTTTGTTTTTGCCCAGCAAGAAAAATTCCTGAAGAGCAGGATTTAAAAAATCCATAGCGTGTCCTGCTTCATGGAAAAACATATTGATACCCTTTTTCATATTGACCAAAATGGTTTTTTCATTAGCCATATAGCAGGCATTCTCCGCTTTGTGGTAAGATTCCATTTTCATTACTCCAAATTTGCGGTACCTGTTTCTTTTCCACATTAATTGAAGTTTTTTGAATGGATTTTTCGTTGAATCTATCCTGTTTCTCAACTCTTCTAAATGTTTATTATAACCCTCAGTTGCTTTTGTTAGGTATTTGTCTGTTGATGCGTCTGCGACTTTAATCCCCTTCGCCTTAAAATCCTCTTTGCAAGCCAACTCTCTTACGGCTTTATCCATTCTTGCGATTTGCTCATCTGTCAGATTAATCTTTGTGGCTTTTATTATTTTATTAATTGGATAGTTCGCGAGTTCTTTTGCGGCATAATATGTCCCTAATCCTGCACCTGCGCTAATCGATGTGTTAATCAGATTTTTCTTTTCCATTTTTTAACCCCTATATTTATTATAATTATAAACAAAAATTTTTTTGATAGTGATATATAGCAAAAATAATTTTGTTTTAGTATTATATTAAGAGTTAATAAAAACACTTTGGAGTTGAAGTTGTCTGTAATACCTAAGTTGAATCTTCAAAAAACTGCTAATCGGGCAAGAGAATATTTTTTGCACACAAAAATTTCCAAAACAAATGTTGGGGAATTCAATATTCCGAATTGCCCATTGTCGAAAGATGCCTGCGAATTCAGTTATGTAAAAATCGGTAAAGAATCTGACAGCTCGTTTTCAAAAGAGGTTATTACGTTTTTTGATAATAGCGGGAAATTATTACAGCAGATATTTAAAACTAATGGTGAAGATTGCGCCAAGCGCAGTTATAGTTATTTGGGGGAAAATTCCCGAAGGATAGATATTTTCTCGGGAGATGGCGTAAAGACTTCATCTGAATTTCAAAAAATCAGAGTGGAAAATAATGATAAACAACTGTTGACTAAAAGGGTAAATTATTTGCGTGATGAAAATAACAACCCTGTTCTTGATATTGTTTTTACGCATTTTCCAAAAATTAAAGATTTAAGAACTCATCCTAAGTTGGTTGCAAGCGCGAAAGTTGTTGAAAGATTAGGGCAAACTGTATTGACAGATTTTAAAAAGTCAGGATTTCACGGAACTTTTGATGTTTCTAAAAATGATAAATATCTTTTATTCAGATTTTTGGGACTTAATACGGATGAAGGGCTTTTGGCAATAACTAAAAGGTTTTTAAAGGAGAAAAATATATTTCGATTAAAGCTTAATATCAGACCATCTTCCGGGGCTATAGATTCAAATTCGGAAGGCGGGTTTTCGGTTATTGACAGAGCAATAAATTATAGTCCTGACCTTAAACAAAAATCGCCGCTCGAGGTGGTTAATACTGCGGCACATGAAGTTGAGCATGCGTATCAATATTCTCAAATCGGCAGGCTAGGAAAGGGCAGGACTTCTTACGAAACGGATGCAATGAGGTTGCTTGGAGATTTAGAAATGGAGGATTTTTCCGAAGCCATAAGGTATGCAAATGCAAGGTATAATTATCCGCGGATTTCTCCGGGCGAAGATTTGAGTAAAAATAAGGCGTATTTAACAAATTATCTTGAAGTAAAAGCCAGAGAAGCAGGGAAGGAAGCCGAAGATAAGTACGTGAAGGCTAATATGCAGAATTATTTATTTTTTGATTTGGCATATAGTTAAAACCTTGCTTGTATATTATGTTTGTCGTACAATTTTCCTTGAGAATTGGCTTTTTAAGGAGAAAATATGAACGAGCTATTAAGAAAATCAGCCGCTGAACAAAGTATCGCGCTGAAAAATAAAGAAATTTCGGCAGTAGAATTGACTAATGCTGCATTTGAAAGGATTGATTCTCTTGAGGGAAAAATCGGAGCATTTAATTCTTTAACAAAAGATATTGCATTGGAAACTGCTAAAAAAGTAGATGAAAAAATTGCGAAGGGTGAAGAGTTACCGCTTTTAGCCGGTATTCCGCTTGCATTAAAAGATAATATGAATCTTGTTGGTTCAAAGACAACAGCGTCTTCTAAAATTTTAGAAAACTTTGTTTCTCCATTTAATGCAACTGTTACTGAAAAACTTTTGGGTAACTTGGTTCCTATCGTTGGTAAGGCTAATTTGGATGAATTTGCAATGGGTTCATCAAATGAAAACTCAGCATTTAATAAAGTCCATAATCCTTGGGATTTGAACAAAGTTCCGGGAGGTTCATCAGGCGGTTCTGCTGCCAGTGTTTCAGCTTGTGAAGCAACTTTGGCACTTGGTTCTGATACAGGTGGTTCAATTCGTCTTCCTGCAAGTTTCTGTGGTATCGTTGGTATGAAACCGACATATGGCAGAGTGTCGCGTTATGGTTTGATTGCTTTTGCTTCTTCACTCGATCAAATCGGGCCTTTTGCAAGAACCGTCGAAGATGCGGCTAATTTGCTGGAAGTAATTTCAGGTCATGACCCTAAAGATTCTACTTCTTTAGACTTGCCGGTTGAACACTATGCGGATAAGCTTGACGGCGATATCAGAGGTAAAAAAGTCGGTGTCATAAAGGAACTTATGGAAGAAGGCTTGATGCCTGAGGTTCAGCAAGCACTTCAAAATGCTATTGAAACTTACAAAAAGCTTGGTTGTGAAATTGTTGAAATTTCGTTGAAAAAATTGAAGTATTCTATCGGAATTTATTACATTCTTGCAACTGCTGAATGTTCATCAAATTTGGCAAGATTTGACGGCGTAAAATACGGTTACAGAACAGCTAACCCTGAGAACTTGCTTGAAATGTATACAAAAACAAGAGCAGAAGGTTTTGGACCTGAAGTTAAACGCCGTATAATGCTTGGTACTTATGCTCTGTCTTCAGGTTATTATGATGCGTATTACAAAAAGGCTCAACAAATGAGAGCACTTGTAACTCAAGAGTTTGAAGAAGCATTTAAACAAGTTGATGTTCTTATTTCGCCAACTTGCCCGAATACAGCGTTTGAACTTGGTGCAAAATCGTCTGATCCGTTAGCAATGTATCTGACAGATATCGCAACTATTGGCTGTAACCTTGCAGGAATCCCTGGTATCAGTGTCCCTGCCGGTTTTGATGATACAGGCATGCCGATTGGGCTTCAAATCCTTGCGCCGCAATTGCAAGAAACAAGATTGTTCAACTTTGCTTATAAGTTTGAACAAGCTAATGATTTCTATAAAAAATTGGCGGATATTTAACAAGTATTTTATAACAGTGTGACAAAAAATTCTGTCATTCTGAAATTTATTCAGAATCTTAGAATTTTTTGTCACTTTTATATTTTAGTCTTTTTCTTTGGGCGGGAATTTTAGTATTTGTTCCGCCAGTCCTTTATTGTTGTTTATGTATTTCTGTGTCCAATCCGCAAAACAAGCTTTCAAAATTTGGTCGGTGTATTGAGGGTCGGTTAATTGTTCGTGTTTATATTGACTAATACAGCTCCAGGTTGCGTTTTCAAGTTCTGTGCGGTTGTAGCGTTTTTCTAATTGTCTGATTAGTTCATTGACGCTTGATTCTGAGAACCCTTTTTTCATTAATTCACGTTTCATAGATCCAAAGAATTCGGGTTTAAATGCGTCGTAAAAGGCTTTTTTGTCCTCCGGCATGTCATAATAGTAAGTTTGTTTTGATATTGGTTTTTTATATGTTGTGGATGGAGCTTTTGGAGTACTGTCTGCATCTTGAACATAGAAATTTGTTCTGGGAGGATCTTTAATAGTTCTTGCCGGTGCGTTGTATGAAGCTGCTGACGGAGCGTCATATACAGGTGCTGACGGCATATTAATTTGAGCGTTGGCAATCGTGCCAATTATCATAAGACTTATTAGTAAGTATATTTTTTTCATATAACCTCGTTTTTAAATTGAAGCTGCAAAGGCTTTGCTGACTGTAATTATCAGCATATTGATGCAAACAAGTATTCCTAATATTATTAAAATCTTTCTCATGTTAAATCCCGATTTGTGAAACCATTATAGCGTAGATGCGTGCTTTTTTAATCGTCTTTTTAGAGGAAAACGGATTTGTTGCAAATGCGTGAGAGAAATGCTATACTAGTTAAAAAAGGAGAGAAGTATGTTGAAATTCAGTAATAGTACGAAAAATCGGGGGGGGGGGAAACCTTTTAAGGCTTGTCTTTCCTGGGTTTGAACAAGTTGGTCGTCATTGCGAGGAGTGCAGCGCACGACGTGGCAATCCATTTAGTCTTGGCAAGAGCTTGCACTGGATTGCTTCGCGTTCGCTCGCAATGACAAAATGTGGTCATTCTGAGCGAAGCGAAGGAGCTCATAAATTAATCCCCGCCCCTGGAGGGAGGGGAAGTAAAGGGGAGGGGGTCAA
>JAMPCZ010000028.1 GCA_023665935.1 Muribaculaceae bacterium
AGTGTTGCGATTGCTTCTTGATTTCACCAATGCATATATGTAACAAAATGTAAAGATGAATTTCAAATAGGCTAAAATCCAGATATAATGCCCTATATGATATGATATGATATGATATGATGGGATGGGATGGGTAAGTAGCAATAAATTTTCTCCGAGATTTTTATTAAATATGTCGGTAGAAAATAAAATAATTTAAAGGAGAAAATTTATGACAAATGTACATTTAACTCAATACGGAAATCCGTATAAAAAAACATCAACAGGTAAAAAAGTAGGACTTTTAGGCGGGGCTTTAGCCGGTGGTGTTGCCTTCAATCATGCTATGAAAAGTCTTCTGAAAAATAGAACTTTTTGTTGTGATATTGCAGATAGGTTCGTTAGTAAGGCATGTCCGAATTTAAATCCTGAAACGGCTCTAGATACCTTCAACAGAATAATGAAAAGACTTCCAAAATTTTCTTCAGTTGTGGGGGCCGTTATGGTTGGCGGTGTTGGTTTAGCAATAGGTGCAATTGTTGATAAAATTAAAAATCATAACAAGCAAACAGTAGCAGATTTAACCGGAAATAATAATGATAATAAAGCATAAATAAAAAGGGACGGGATTAAAAATCCCGCCCCTTTTTATTTAAAATTTTCAATTGGTGTTTTTTGTTTAATAGTGTTATAATCGTTTTATGAATGAATATAAGAAGGTTAGTTTTACAACACAGAATCGTTTAATAATTTTTGGTTTGGTTTTAAGTACGCTTTTGATTATGGCGATTGCGATTTTTGCTGTGATTAATATTCAAAAAAATCTCAATGAAAGTTATCAGAATTTCGGTCAGGTAATGTCAAAAATTTTGGCGATTGAAAGTGTTGAGTTAACAAAAGATGCTTCAAAACAACAAGCTTATAATTTGTTGAAAACACATTCTGATTCAATTTTAAAATCTCATCAGGATATTGTTTTTATTGAATTTCGTGATAATAACGGCGGACTTATCTATAAAGCCCAAAATCAATTACGTCAAAATTCAAAACGACCGAACTTGTCAGTGACTTCTCCGATGGTTAATCTTTCTGATAATACCAATTTAGGTTCTGTGACTGTAGGTTTGTCAGGGTCAATTATCGGTAAAGTTTCATCAACGACAAGAGCTTCAATTTTATTTGTGTTTGTAATTGTTTGGCTGGTTTTCGCGTTTGTAATTTTGATAAATACTTATCTTATAACTCGTGAACTGCGAATTCTTCATGACGGGGTTCAAAAAATTTCATCAGGTGAATTCGGGTATACAATTGAGGGAAAAGATGTTAGTGATGAAGTTCAGGAATTATTCAACGCATTTAATAATATGTCATCAAGATTAAATATCTATGAAGAGCAAAATATTGAGCAATTAACGCTTGAGAGAAATAAACTTGAAGCAGTTTTGTTGAGTATTGCCAATGGTGTTGTTGTTTGCGACAACAATGATGAAGTTGTGCTGGTAAATAATCATGCTAAAGAGCTATTGGAGCTTGAAGGTGATGAACTTTTGAACACAAATATCCAAGAGTATGTTGATACCGAAGGGGAGTATTGTTTTAACGAAAAAATTGACGAGTATAAAAAATTGTCACTGGAAGAAAAATCTTCAAAACCGATAACTTTCAATGTTACGATTGGCAACCGAATTCTGAAATCAATTATTTCACCGATGTTTACCAGGAATAGTGATTATGTTGGTTATATTGTTGTTCTTATTGATGTAACCCGCGAAACTGAAATGGATTTGATGAAATCCCAGTTTATATCAAATGTTTCGCACGAATTGAGAACTCCGGTGACTGTTTTGAGAAGTTATATTGATACTTTGTATAACTATGGTGATGAATTTGATGCTGAAACGAAAAAAGAGTTTATCGGAACATTAAATACTGAAATTATCAGGCTTAACAGTATGGTTAACGATATTTTGGACTTCTCAAGATTGGATTCTAATGCCAAAATCGAAAAATCCGAAAACGACCTATCTCAATTGGTCGATTCTTGCGTGTCACAAGTCGGAGTCTTGTTGAAAGAGCACAATTTAAGTATTGATGTAGAAAAAGAAGATGATATCCCGCTGCTGATGTTTAATTATAACAGTATCTCAAGAGCATTGACCAATTATCTTTCTAATGCTATAAAATATGCGCCGCAAGATTCAACAATTTTAGTCAAGCTTTATAAAGAGCCTGAAAACAATCGTGTGGTGGTTACTGTTCGCGACGAAGGTATTGGGATTGCTCCTGAGTTCCAAAAGAAAGTTTTTGAAAGATTTTACAGGGTTGAAAACAAAACCCATAGTGTAAAAGGAACGGGTCTTGGGCTGCATCTTGTAAAAACAACAATTGAAAAACATCATCACGGGCAAGTTTTTGTTATTTCCCAGCCAAACTGTGGTTCAACTTTCGGGTTTACTCTTCCGATTGATGCCGGTGATGATATGTGGATAGATCAGCATAGCTAGACTTAGGGGTTTGCGTTGTATGCAGGTTTTCTTGTGCTCTGCTCGGATGTGGAGAGTCAGAGCGGGCGATTTTACACTAGTGTGGCAAAAAATTCTAAGATTCTGAATAGATTTCAGAATGACAGAATTTTTTGCCACTTGTTATATATGTCCTTGTTTCTTCTAATCAAATAATGCGTTAATTTTATCAATAATATCCTGCGGGTCAATTTCGTTTGTAATCTTATTTACATCTTGCGCAATTTGGTATAATTTTGCCGCTTCAATTTTATCGCCTGTGATTGCGATAGAACGAGCAAGGTTAAAGTGAGCAAGTGCATAATTCGGGTTACATTCAACGGATTTTTTGAACATTTCCATTGCTTTTTGCACCCTGCCTAAATCGTCAAGATAGATTACTCCAAGGTTGTTGTATGCAATATCGTAATTCTTGTCAAATTGGATTGCAAGTTCATATTCTCTGATGGCTTCATCCGTATCACCTTTGCCCCAGTACAAGAATCCCAGGTTGCAGTGAATCTTTGCGTTTTGCGGATCTAAATCAAGTGCGTTTCTGTAAACGGCTAATGCGTTTTCATAATCTTCTTTATCATAAAATGCGCTGCCCAAGTTTACGTAGATGTCGATATCTTCAGGTGTTAGAAGGTAAGCACTCTGATAAGATGTAATTGCGGCATCCAAATCTTGCTTAGCTTCTTGAAATACAAATCCTAAAGTTTGGTTTACGACACTTGTCCATTCCTTGCTGGGGTTTAATGTTATTGCAGTTTGAAAATGTGATACCGCACCGTTAATATCGCCTTTTACGTACAAAATATTTGCAAGATTTGAATGGAATTCAGGCATGTTTGGCATGATTTGGATAAGTTTTTTGTAAACTTCAATTGCATTGTCATAATCGCCCAAATCTTCGTAAGCTTTACAAAGATGACGATAAGCAGGGATATTTAAGTTATCAAGCCAAATTGCCATTTTATATTCTGTGATTGCGTTTTCAAATTGTCCCAAAGTCGAGTAAATATCACCCAAAAGGCAATACAACGGAACAAATCCGGGAGCTTTTTCCACAGCTTCAATGTAAATATCTAAAGCTCCGTCCAAACCTTTTGATTGAACCATACTGTAGCCTCTTACAAGTATTGGAAGAAACTTGATATATGTTAGGCTTTCTTTAACTTTCTTAAGTGCATTTTTGTCAAATGGCAGTGTTAACGCCGACATGGTTAATTCGTATACTGATTTAATCTTATTTTTAAAAATTCTGAAGGATGAAATTTTATAGATGTTATGCAGCAGATAATGTGCACATGAACTTGCAAACGGAGCACATTTTATCGCTTTTTTAGCGTTAATTTCAGCGTCTAAAAATCTTGCTTTTTTTGTATAAGTTTCAGCAAGCATATAGTATGCTTTTGCAAATTTGTCATCTTTTGATGCTGCGTTGTCAAAATAGTTGATTGCTTTGTCCAAATCACCCTTGTAAAAATGGGCAAGTCCTATTTTGTAATAGATTTCGGCTGAATCAATGAATGACTCAAGCGCGATTTGATACTCTGTAATAGCTTCATCAACATATTGACAGGATGAATATATGTCCAGGTGCCAGTCCATATACAAATCGCCCAATCTCAAATGTAAATCAGGGTTTGTCGGGTCTTTTTGCAGCCCTATTTGGCATAATTCTATTGCGGATTTTACGTTTCCGGTTTTTATTTCTTTTTTAATCTTCTTATCTAAAGTTTTTGTATCGTTTTTCATATTCATATATAGCTCTTTATTACTTATTCTAATTAATCTTATATTAAAATGCAAGTAAATTAACATATTTCGTGTATAATATAGTTTATTAGAATGAGGAAACGGAAATGTCAGATAACAGAATATATTTTGTCGATGTAACAAACAGGGATGGTGTGCAAACTTCGCGTTTAGGGCTTGCAAAACTTCAAAAAACAATTATAAACCTGATGCTTAATGATATGGGGATAACCCAATCTGAATTCGGGTTTCCGACAACAAAGCACGAACTTAATTATTTGAATGGGAATTTAGAGCTTGTTAACCGCGGTGTAATTTCTACGACCAAATTATCAGGCTGGATGCGCGGTATTGCAAGTGATGTTGAAGAATCATTCTCTAATGTTCCAAGTTTACAAAATGTAAACTTGTCACAGTCGACTTCCGAACAAATGATTAACGGAAAATATATGGGTAAGAAAACTCCTGATGACATTATTAAGATGACAAAAGAAGCTGTTGAATGTGCGATAGATAAAGGTGCAAAGATTGTCGGAGTTAATGCTGAAGATGCTTCCCGTAGTGACCTTGATTACTTGATTCGTTATGCTAAAGAGGCTAAAAAATCAGGCGCGTATCGTTTCAGGTATTGTGATACTTTAGGATTTGAAGATCCGCAGACAACTTATGATAGAATTTATAAAATTGCAAAAGCAACGGAAATGCCGATTGAGCTGCATTTCCATAATGATTTAGGCATGGCGGTTGCTTGTTCTGTTATGGGGGCAAGAGCTGCAATTGATGCAGGGGTTGATGCTTACATAAATACCGCGATTAATGGTATGGGAGAACGCGCAGGAAATGCCGATTTAGTATCTTGTCTGCTGGCATGTTTAAAATCTGCGGGCTTCAAAGATAAGTACAAGATTGACGAGAATATCAGACTGGATAAGGCGTGGGAGCTTGCAAAATACACGGCTTATGCTTTTGGTGTTGATATCCCGATAAACCAGCCTGCTGTCGGTGATAACGCGTTTGCACACGAGTCAGGGATTCATGCGGATGGCGCGTTGAAAGACCGAAGAAATTACGAACTGTATGATTTTGAAGAACTCGGACGCGGTGAGCCTGAAATTATTGAAACAGGCAGAATGATTACAACGGGCGAATACGGCGGCATTAAAGGATTTAGGAACGTTTATAACAACCTGGAAATTGAATTCAAGGACGAGCACGAGGCAAGAAATATTTTGGAACTTGCAAGGTATGCCAACGTTCACACCCAAAAACCGTTAACAACAAGCGAATTGAAATTTATTTATTATTTCCCTGATATTGCAGCACAAGTAATGACGGTTTCGCCTTATTATGAACCGCTTGGCGCAATAAAAGAGCGTGTTGAAGCTCAAAAAATAAATGTGCCAAAGAGTTTTATATAGCGAGAGTTAATTATATATTGTAATCAATACCGTGCTTATGGAATAAGTTATTTAAAAAGGTTCTGTTTTCAACCAGGGAATCTTCGGTCAAAACCATATCCATACCGCTTTCGAACGGATGATATTTTTGCGCACCGAGGGCTTGAACTTTTTGAATATACTCGGCTGTAAGCCTGCTTGTTTCCTTTACCAGTTCACGTTGAACATCTGCCGGTGGGTTCGTTTGGATTTTTGCAGTGATTCCGGAGGCTTGAGCGAATATCTCTTCAAATTCTTTTTGCCCCGCTGTATTTTGCACAATAGAATGCAGTATTTTGTTTCTGTCATCAAATCCGACGATTTGCGGTCTAAAACAATATTTTGAATGAAAATACACAGCACTATCTTTTGAAAATATATCAAATTTCTTGATACCGTTTTCAATCATTGTGATAAGGCTTGACAGCCGCAAAATTTCACCGAAGCGAAAATTCCTTTTTCTATATTCGGGTTCAACATCAATATAGCTGCCGAACATTGATCGCGCTTCGTTATCGACCTTGAAGATTTCGTGTCCTAAGCGTCTTTTTATTCCGAACGCTGTCCTGATTTCGGAAATCAGCCTGTTATGTCCGTCATTGTAGATTCTTGTAGTGGTGTTAAGTTCACCGAATATATCACTTTTAGTGGTGAATGAACATATTTTTCTACAATCGCCTTGGGCGAGATTTGTAATTATTGGTGGTGAAAGTTTTATCATACTGATATAACGCGGGTAAAAATATTTTTTGCTTTTATGTTGCACAAATTTGACTAATAGTATAAAATACTTTGAAAAAGGAGTTTATGTTGAAAAAGATAATTATTTTTCTAGTGGTATTTTTTGTTTGTAATTTACAGACATTCGCGCAATACCAACCTATCCCTGGAAGTATGAGTAAACAATATCAAATAGAAATACAAAATATTATTGATAGTGAGTATGCTCAAATTATTAAAGATATTGATAAGTTAGCCTTAGATGCAAAAAAATTACGAAATAAAATTCTTCAGGAAGGGTTTAATTTGGAAGATTATTTTAACTTGACTCTTCTTGCAGAGGTGTGTGTGTCGGCTTCTGATTTAGATTTATATGCAAAGTTGATGAAAACTACTCAAGAAAAATATCTTGGCATAAGATATCAACCTATAGGGACTGATAGCACAAACCCTATAGGTCAATATCTTTATCCTTATATGAAAGATAACAATATAGATAGAAAAAAGCTTATAGATATTATTGATTATAAGAATAAACAAATTAGGATTATTGAGAAATATATTAATGACGTCGAGAAATTACGTCCATAGTTAAAATTTAATGTATTTATCAGGATCTATAGCCTGTCCTTGATATGTTCCTTCTCTTATTGTTATATGTAAATGAGGACCACTAGATATTCCTTCATTGCCAGATATTGCAATTATTTGACCTTGTTTTACATATTGTTCTTTTGTAACATTTGAGGAAGAAATATGCCCATATTCGCTTGTTACTCTTTTCCCGTTAATTATTCCGTGGTCAATTACAACCCAGTTCCCATATCCTTGATCTGCTCCAACTGCAATTATTTTACCATCGGCAATAGCTTTTATCGGTGTACCTATGTCAACTCCAATGTCCCAGCCATTATGAAAATTACTAGCTCCAGGTACAGGAGCAACCCGTTTACCATAATAACTTGTAATTGGTCCACTGCAAGGCATAATCCAGCCGGGATGACTATTTTCTTGCTTTTTAGTTTCGGATTTTGGTGTTTCAAGTTTCTTCTCTTCTTCTACTTCCACTGTGCAGCGGCAGTTTGGGTGCGGACGCTGCGGGACTTCATCTGACATGTAATACAGGCTGTTATTTAGCGATCTGCACTTCCCGCAGGTTTTCGGGTTCTCCTCTGAATGCCAAATGTATTTTGGGTTTGTTACAGTGCCGTATAAAATTTTGTCCAGGATTTTGCGCTTTTCTGTTTCTGCATCCTCCAGTAGTCCGTTTTCTTTAAGTGTAGAATACTGTGATATTGATTTGCCAAGTTCCTCTATTTTGTTATACTCTTGCAGAATTTTATTTTTGTCATTATCTGAAAACGCAGGATTGGAATAATTTTTTAGTAAATTATCCTGTGATATTTTTAAATCCTTTAAAATCATATCAAAACGACCATTGTTTTGTAGTGCTTGTAAAATTTTTTCTCTAAGGTTATTCATAAATTTTTCCTCCTTACCTTGTTGAATGTAAGTCGGAAAACTCAATTTTTAATGCAGATTAACATCCTGATTATAGCACTATATCAGGGTTTTGTCAAATTTAGTCCGGCTAAATAACCCTTCCACCCATAATTAAGTGACCGTCATCAAGGTCATAAACAACTCCGGCTTGTCCGGTAGTAATGGAGTTTACAGGTTCGTAAAAGGTTATTTCTGCTTTATCTTCAATAATTTCGACGTGTGCTTTTTTTGCGTTCATATTGTATCTGATTTTTACCATTGCATCAAATTCTTTTTTCTCAATTGGGTGTGAGAAATTCAGGTCTTCTATTGCAAGACGGGTTTTGAAATCATCTTCGCGTTTTCCAAGGTATACTATATTTTTTTCTGCATCAATATCAATTACGTAAAGCGGGTAAGCAGCAGCGATTCCGATACCTTTTCGTTGACCGATTGTGTATTGATAATGTCCTGTGTGGGTTCCGAGTTTTTTACCTGTTGGAATTTCAATAAAATCACCTTTCAGCTCGCCAAATTTTTCTTTCAAGTAAGATTTTGTAGTGGTCGGTTTTTGGATAAAACAAATATCTTGGCTTTCTTTGGAGGACTTTGGCGGCAGGTCAAAATCATAAGCCATTTGCCGAACTTGAGATTTCTCGTATTCGTGTAGCGGGAAAACTGTTTTGGCAAGCTGTTTTTGACCTAATCTATATAAGAAATACAGTTGGTCTTTATGTTCATCTTTTGCCGGGTATAATTTGTAAATCCCGTTTTCATGTCTTATATCTGCGTAGTGACCTGTTGCAAAAATATCAGCTCCAAGTTCATTTATTGCATAATCGAAAATTTCACCCCACTTAATAAACTGATTACAAACAATACACGGGTTTGGGGTGCCTCCGTTTTTGTAGGTGTTTTCAAAATTTTCTACTACACATTTTTTGAATTTATCTGTCACATCAAGAACATAATGTTCAATACCCAGTTTATCCGCAACATTTTTTGCATTTTGGCAAACGATTTCTGCTGAGGGTGTGTTGACCATCTTGCCTGTAATTCCGATTACTTTATATCCTTTTTGCTGCAATAAAAGTGCGGTGACAGAGCTGTCTACTCCGCCTGATAGTGCAACTGCCGCTATTTTTTGTTTGTTTTCCATAGGATTATTCTAGCATAAAAGTTATGAGCAGCAAAAATCCTCCCTCTTCCCTTATGCACTTATTAACCTCTTAACTTATTAACTTCCTTCCTTACTAACTTTATTCCCCGCCTATTTATTTTTCTATTTTTTATATTACAATATAGGAAATTGTACACAAAAAAGGAGAATATAATGTTGACAAAAAATTCATCAGTAAAAACAAGTTTTTCAGGTGTTGATTTTTCTAAATATTCATCAAAAACATCTGAATTTGTACAAGAATTCAGCGCACGCGCAAACAAACCGGGTTATTTTTTAAACTGGGTTAACTTGCCGGCAGAACAACTCAAAAGAGTTGATGAACTTTATTCAATGGTTGAAAGTTTCAAATCTCAAACCGGAGTATCAAGATTAAGCGTAATGGGTATCGGCGGTTCAAAACATACGGTTGAACACATGCTTGGTATTAATGGTTTGAATCTTTGCGGCGAAAGTGTTGCTTTCTATTCAGATGTTGATTCAATCAGCTGGGAAAGATTTATTACAAAATTGGGCGATGTAACCTCTTCAAACTACATGATTGCTTCAAAATCAGGTTCTACTTTCGAAACTAAAGATGGATTTTTAAGAATCCAACAGATGTTGGTTGATTCTTATGTTGCTAAAGGACAAACAGAAGAAGAAGCTAAGAAATCCGCTTCAAAACACTTTATTGCCGTAACTGACGGAAATGCTGAAAAAAGTGAACTTCGCAGAACTTCAATTGAAAACGGCTGGTTAGGCGATTTATTCATTCACGATGATGTAGGCGGAAGATTCTCTGCATTTGATGATCATGCTTTATTTACATTAATTTGGGCAGGTCTTTCAAAATCAGATATGGTTTCATTGTTGAATGCGGCTCAAGAAGTTTCTGAACAATCTTTATCAACAGATTTAGAAATCAATGATGCTTTAAAAGAAGGTATTTTCTGGGCTGATGCAAAAATGAGCGGTATCAGTGCTTCTGTTCATCAATATATGGGTTCAATGTTTGAAAATACTGTTTACTGGCATGCTCAAATGCAAAATGAATCAGTAAAAGATACATTGAAACAAGTTGCTAAGGTTCCTGATGCAATGCACCACTCAGCAGAAGCTCATTTCAATCCTGCAAATAAACTTGTGTTTGCTCTGACTGTTCCTGTAGATAACGGTGTTTGTTCAGAAAACGCAGCCTCTTATATTGATGCGTTGACAAAATCTTATGAAATTACAGGTGCATTCTTTAAAGAAGAAGTTGAAACTTCATCTTTAGGTTTAACTGCTGCTGCGGCGGGTGCAATGACTCAATTGAGAGCATTTGCAACTGTTTATCAGGAAATTGTTGAAGCTATAATGAGTTCAAAAGAATTACCTGAAGTTTTGGATAGCGTACTTCAGCCGCACGTTGAATTCTATAAAAAGAATTTGAAAGGCGGAGTTGTAGTTCCGGGTAGAATTTCTAAGTAATATAGTTAGAAAATTTGAGCATGACGCGAGCGGAAAAATTTTTCCGCTCGCGTTTTTTGTTTACTTAAGTTTTATTGTACAGGCATGGTTTTTGCGGGTTTTTAGAGTGATTTTTATTTAAAATAAAGTGTAAATTTTACAAATGTTAATCCTTCTTATCATGATTTAATATTTGATAAAAATACTTGCGGAAACCATGACACTTTATAACAGGGGGTTTTCGGTCAAAGGATGTAGAATTGTTGCAAAAAATTACGAAATATATCATTCGGAGGATTCATTTTTGACCAATACTATTAATATTTGATGAAATTTGTGTTATAATTATTGAATAAAGATTATGGGTAAGAACTAAGGTGAAAATCCTTAAAAGGTCACTGTAACAAGGTTTTAAGATATCGGAAGGGAACATGCCTTGGGTGACGGAGGAGATTATATTATGCAAAACGCAGTGAACAAGAATGGACAGGAAAATGTAGTAGATTTGACATCCGCACATGTGTCTGATGCTCTTAAAAGAGTTCAGGAGTCAAATGCTATGTTTACGAAGCAGATGGTAGAAAGTGTATCTAAACTGGATAATGTTTGTATTATTAAAAAAGACGGAACCAAAGAACAATTTAATGTTCAAAAGGTTGTCAATGCGGTAAAAAAATCTGCAACCCGCATGCTTATTACTTTTAGTGATGATGAAGTAAAAAGAATTTGTGATTTTGTAAATAAAAATGTTAATGATTTACAAAAAAATGATATTTCTATTTGGGAAATTCATAATATTGTGGAAAATGCTTTGGAAAGTATTAATCCTTCTGTTGCGAGAAGTTACAGAAATTACAGAAACTATAAAACCGATTTCGTAGCTATGCTTGACAAAGTTTATCAAGAAAGTCAAAAGATTATGTATATTGGTGATAAAGAAAATTCAAATTCTGATTCTGCGTTAGTTTCAACAAAACGTTCGTTGATTTTTAATCAATTGAACAAAGAGCTATACAAAAAATTCTTTTTGACGGTAGATGATTTGCAGGCTATTCGCGAAGGTTATATTTATATCCACGACATGTCTGCTCGTCGTGATACTATGAATTGCTGCTTGTTCAATGTTGGCGAAGTATTAAAAGGCGGATTTGAAATGGGTAACCTTTGGTACAATGAGCCAAAAACATTGGATGTTGCATTTGATGTTATCGGTGATATTGTAATGGCAGCTGCAAGTCAGCAATACGGCGGTTTTACGGTTCCTGAAGTTGATAAGATTTTGGCTCCATATGCCGAAAAATCTTATGAGAAAAAATATGACAGATATATTTGTATGGGCTTATCCTTTGAAAAAGCAAGAGAAGAAGCATTAAAAGATGTTAAAAATGATTTTGAACAAGGTTTCCAAGGCTGGGAATACAAGTTCAACACTGTAGCTTCATCACGTGGTGATTATCCGTTTATTACCATGACTATGGGGCTTGGTACCGGTGAATTTGAAAAAATGGCATCATTAACAATGCTTCAAATTCACGCAAAAGGTCAAGGTAAAAAAGAAAACAAAAAGCCTGTATTATTTCCTAAAATTGTATTCTTGTACGATAAAGAACTTCACGGGGAAGGCGGAGTGTTACATGACTTGTTTGAAGCAGGTGTTGAATGCTCAAGAAAAACAATGTATCCGGATTGGCTGTCTTTGACAGGTGATGGTTATGTTGCAAGTATGTACAAAAAATACAAAAAAGTTATTTCTCCAATGGGCTGCAGAGCTTTTCTTTCACCTTGGTTTGAAAGAGGCGGTATGAAACCTGCTGATGAAAATGACCAACCTATTTTTGTCGGTCGTTTTAATATCGGTGCGGTTAGTCTTCACTTGCCTATGATTCTTGCAAAAGCAAGACAGGAAAGTAAAGATTTCTATGAAGTTCTTGATTTTTATATGGAACTTATCAGAAAAATTCATATCAGAACTTATGAATATTTAGGCGAAATGAAGGCTTCAGTGAACCCTCTTGCATATTGCGAAGGCGGTTTCTATGGCGGACATTTGAAACCTAATGAAAAAATTAAACCGTTGCTAAAATCTGCTACAGCTTCATTTGGTATTACCGCATTGAATGAATTGCAAGAACTTTATAACGGAAAATCTCTTGTGGAAGACGGAGAATTTGCTCTTGAAGTTATGCAGTATATCAATGATAAAGTAAATCAATATAAAGAAGAAGACGGTAATCTTTATGCAATTTACGGTACTCCGGCTGAAAATCTCTGCGGTTTACAGGTTCAGCAATTTAGAAAAAAATACGGTATAAAAGATAAAGTTTCTGATAGAGGTTATGTATCAAACAGTTTCCACTGTCACGTTTCTGAAGAAATTTCACCTATCGAAAAACAAGATTTGGAAAACAGATTTTGGAACTTATTTAACGGCGGAAAAATTCAATACGTAAAATATCCTCTTTCTTATAATAAAGATGCTATCAAGACTTTATTGAACAGAGCTATGGATAAAGGTTTTTACGAAGGTGTAAACTTGTCGCTGGCTTATTGCGATGATTGCGGACACCAAGAGCTTGCAATGGATGTTTGTCCAAAATGCGGAAGTAAAAACCTTACAAAGATTGACAGAATGAACGGTTATCTTTCATATTCAAGAGTTAACGGCGATACTCGTCTTAACGAAGCGAAGATGGAAGAAATAAAAGACCGTGTAAGTATGTAATTGCTCGGGATATGATTATGGTGAGGGTTAAATAATAACCCTCAGTGTTGATTATGTGTATTCTTGAAGGATAGAAGAGAAATGAATTATCACAATATAACAAAAGATGATATGTTGAATGGTGACGGGTTGAGAACTGTCTTGTGGGTTTCCGGCTGTACACACCATTGTGAAGGTTGTCAAAACCCTGTAACTTGGGATTTGGCAGGAGGTTTACCTTTTGATGAAGCTGCAGAAACAGAATTATTTGAAGCTTTGGGCAAGCCTCATTGCTCCGGTATAACTTTCAGCGGCGGCGACCCTTTACATCCGTTTAATCGTTCAGAAGTTTTCAGACTTGCTCAAAAATGCAAGGAGTTGTATCCTGACAAAACTGTATGGGCATATACCGGATTCTTGTGGGAAGATGTTATGAATGAAGACGGTGTAAAATACTTTGATGTCTTGGCGGACGGACGTTTTGTCCAGGCGTTGAATGATAATAACCTGCATTGGGTTGGCAGCTCAAATCAAAGAGTCATAAATGTTCCTGAAACTTTAGAATCAGGGAAGGTCGTTTTACACGAATAAAATAATTAACGTGGCAAAAATTCTGTCATTCTGAACTTTACAAAGCGAAGCGACGAGGTACGAGTCGACTGAGCCTGTATGCGCCGATGTGAAGCGGCCAGTCTGATTCAGAATCTTTGAATTTTTGCCGCGTTTTTAACTATATTTCGTAATCTTCAAAATTAAAATCCGTATCGTATGGATTGAATGGTTTTTCGCGGTCGGATTTTTGTTTTTTGCATGCCATTCTTTCCCTTAAAACTTCTTCTTTTGCTTCAAGGTTTAATTTAGCATCTTCAACTTTTTCAACTGCTTCTTTGTAAAGCATTGTGCATTCAGCTTTATCCAGTTCGGCTTCTTGTGCTAATTGTCTTGCTTCTTCTGTTCTTTTGGCAGCATCTTTTAGAATTTTACGTCTTTTTGCCGGTGTTTCAACAACGCTTCTTGCTTTCTTTGTTTCTTCAATAATTTCAGCAAGAAGTTTTGCGGCTTGAGCTTTTTCGGCTTTTTCTGTTGCAGCAGAAAGTCTGAGTCCTAATTCTTCCTGTTCTGAAATTGCTTGATTCAGGTATGCTCTGCTTTTAGTTAGCTTTTTTTGTATTTTAGATTCGTTGTCGTGTGCGGCATCAAGGTTTTCTTTTTGCGCCTGTGCTGCGTATCTTTTACTTTTCGCACTTGTTGAAAGCCGTTTTTTCTGTGTTCCGACTTGCTGGTATTCCCCAAGTCTTAATTTGGTTTTAATATAATCAGCAAGTTTTTCTGTTTTGATATTTTCGCCTTCAAATTTTTGATAAACTCTGTACCCGATTGATTTTAAATTCTTGATAAATTTAGCATCTTCTTCGTTCGGAATTGAAACTCTGACTGTTCCTGTGTTGCTTTTACTTACTAATTTATTTGGGTATGGCTCGACTAATTCTCTCAATTTTTCTTTCTTTGCCGGGTTTGCTCCTGCTTGAGTTATTGGGATGCGGTATGTCGATGTAAAACTTATATTTGTCATGTAAATACTCCTTTTTTCTTTTAAACCCCGGGAAAATATTTTTTGCGTCAAGATTAACAAATCTTAATTTTTGAGGAAAATAACAAAAAAAATTTTTTTGAGTGTTTTTAGATTGGATAATATAAAGGAAAAATTATGATTTTTAATATAGCTTTAACCCCGCAAAGAACAAATATCCCTGCATTATTTCAAAGGAATGCTTATAATAAGAGGTTGTTAACAGAACCTGCAAAATTGGATTCGTTCACTTTTACAGGACGTTCACAGGCATCTGATTATAAGGATGTGTTCGAATACTTGGCATCGGGAATTTTGGATGCCAAGGCTAAAAAATATGGAGTTGACGGCAGCATGCTTTCAGCTTCCCGTATTAATTTTGCGCTGGAGGATTTAGATAATAACGGCAGAATTTTCCAGCCATATTCAAGGACTAATGCGGAAAAAATTAAATGGAAGAGCTATATTCCGCAAGATGTCAGGGTGGGTTCGGTAGAGAAAATTAACGAAGCACGTGATGCGCGGATGGATGAATGGCAGCGATTTTTACAAAACCCTGAAAAAGTTGATAAAATTGATGGCGGATACAATCCTGAGTTGGTTAAGCGTATAAAAAATAATAAAGCCCTCAAATTGGTTATTTGGAACGCGATTACAAGTGAATTAAAGGAGAATAATCGCCATATTCCGGTACCGTTTGATGAAAAAGCATTGCTTGAAACGATTGTCGGATTTGAAGAAATATTGCCGAAAGACAGACGTGTAAGATGTGTTGCGCCATCGTTTTTAGAAATGTATACTCACCGTCTGAGAGATAACTTATTAATGGAAATGGGATTATCCAATAATGATGAAGTTTGGGTAAAACTTCCGTCGATTAAGCATGATAAACATAACAAAGAAAAAAATATATCATCATTGGAAACTTTGAGCTGCCGCAATTGGTGTACTCGTTCGAGTGTGGATAAAGCTGAAGATGCTTTGACTGATGGAGATTTTTATATCTATTTAACCCGAAATAAATTCGATTTGTGGGAACCTCGTGTTGGTATGACGACTGCTAGGGGTAAAATTGACCAAATTCAAGGTGTTGATAACGATAATATTGTTCCGCTTTCATATGTCGATGAGATTAAAAGATATATTGATGATAACGGATTGCAATGCCATTCAGCGGTTATTGATGAAGGTCCTAAGGCAAAAGTTGCGATAATGATTAGTGAAAAGTTAAACGAGGTTGATCCGGTTACGAAAAAAACTTTTGCAAAATCTATCAAGGAGCAGGATAACAGTGCGATTTTCAGACATTTAGGTATTGAATACGCCGAGTTACCTGATGGCAAATTGAGTATAAGTAATTACAGACCAACGTATTTATTGGAACAAAAAAGAGGTATTGCAGTACCGTATTCTATGTTTGGTATAAATGAAGATAAATTGTTGAGTAATGTCGGAGAAATCCGCGGTAATTTCGTTTTGTATAATAATAAAAACAAATTATATAACTCGACTATAACTCTATTCCCTCCTGATTTGCGCCGTGTCGGCGGTAAAATTGTATGCAATGAAAACCAGTTTGACCAATTTGGTGATGAAATTATCCGTGTAGTTGATAGTTTTCGCGATTGTGTTATCCAAGCATAATAAAAAAGGAGTAAGTATATTCCCACTCCTTGTGTGTACAGTTGTAAAATAAGGTGGTGTTAGATTAGCCTAACACTCAGTTCGTAAAAAATGAGCTTTGTTTTCGTGCTTTTGGTTATATTTATCGTGGTTTCTATAACCAATTCCGGCACGATATCCCGAGATTGAGTATAAAATCGGAAGTGATGGTTCAATCCATTTTAGCCCCGATAGAAGCGATACTGTTGCTATATCGTCTGTATGCAGACTCAAGTCTAAAAGTTCGGGCGTTCTGTAATCAGGCTTGTATTTCTTTGAAACGAGCGGATTAATTACTTTGTTGCCGATATAGTTTGCCATAAAGCTTCCGCCAATAACACCTGTGGCAAGAATCCCCGTAACCATACCAATACATCTTGCGGCTTTTGACTTTATGTTCAGTTTTTCAAGTATGCCAAGTGCAGCCCCTGCTCCGATATTACATAAAAATATATTGGCAAGATATTGATAAATCCCTTCATTCACTTTGTTTGGAATACGGTCTTTCCAATTTTTTTCGGTTATTCTGTCGGCGATAACACCCCCGCTAATCCCTCCTGCTACAGGAACTGCTCCATATATTGACAGCCATCCGATTTCTTTGAAGATGTCCTTTGCCTGAATATTTGCAGGCGGCGGAATCAGCTTATTTACAAGCTCTTTGTCGCCGTGTCTGTTTAATGTATCAATTTCTTTTAATGTTAGAATTTTTGTTTTTGCTTTCAATAGCAGCTTTTCTATGTTTTTTTCGACTACATTTTTAGAAAGATATTCTGAGATGATGCCGGTGTTGTCTTCGCGTATTTGTTTAAGTGTTTTGGAGTTCGCTTTTTTTGTTATAAATGCTGCGATTTTTGGAGCTTTTATTGCCGAAAATACTGTAGCTCCAAGAATTATTGCTGATTTTATTCCTGCTTTTGCTTTCTTATCTTTCGGAGCATTTTTTATTTGATTCCCGATAACCAATGCGCTGCCTGCACCTAATATCGCCGGAATGCTTCTATTTATATTTGCGGTCAAGAGGGGCTGATCGAGGTATTTTCCTATTGATGAAATTTTTATCATTATTGTATATTTTCCTTTTTAAACTGGTCTGAAATCATTGGGTTTTTCTTGCAAAATTCTGTAAATTTTGTCATTTTATCAAGTATGTTCGGGGAAATTATGTGTTCAATTTTACAAGCGTTTTCCCCTGCTTCTTTTGATGGGATTGCCAAAACTGTTTCAAAAAAGTTTTTTATAATATAGTGTTTTTCATAAACTTTTTTTGCTTCATTAAACCCTTCGGGTGTCAAAGAAATTGCTTCATAGCTGTTGTATTTTATCAAATTTTTTTTGACAAGTCTTGATAATGCCTCGGAAACTGATGCCCTTGAAATGTTGAGTTTCCTGGCAAGTTCAGCACCCTTAAGAGGTGCGTTGTTCAGATGTGCTATGTAAATTTCCTCTAAATAATCTTCTAGTCCTGAAGTCAGGTTTGCAGTTTTTTGCATAATAAATAACCTTTCGAATTAATTGTAAGGTAAGCCTAACAATTTGTCAATAGGTATTTACTATTAAAAAATAAAATGATATAATTCAGACAGGTATAATAAATAAAAGGAGAGAAAAGTATGCTAAAACGTAGAAATAACGTGGAATTTC